>CAZKHE010000001.1:0-123978 GCA_964552535.1 uncultured Enterobacteriaceae bacterium
CCGAGGAGTTCGCCGCGCGCGGCTTCGACGGCGCGCGCGTGGACGCCATCGTCGAGCGCTGCGGCATCAGCAAGAACCTGCTCTACCACTACTTCGACAGCAAGGAGGCGCTCTTCATCCGGGTGATGGAGCGCGCCTACGCCGGGATGCGCGACCGGCAGAACAAGGTCCTGCTCGGCGGCGACGATCCGGTGGCGGACATGCGCACGCTGGTCGTGGCGATGGTGCAGTACTTCGCCGAGTCGCCCGACCTGATCGCCCTGCTCGCCACCGAGAACATCCACAAGGCGCAGCACATCGCGAAGTCGCAGGCGATCCAGGAGATGTACAACCCGCTGCGCGCCACGCTGAAGCGCCTGGTGCGCGAAGGCCAGGCGCGCGGCCTCTTCCGTCCCGACGTCGACTGGGTGGACCTCTACATCTCGATCTCGGGGATGGCCTCGTACTTCGTGTCGAACCGCTACACGCTCGCGACCGTGCTCGGCACCGACCTCTCCACGCCGGCGCGGCTCAAGCGCCGGCTGAAGCACGTGCCGGACATGGTGATCGCCTATCTCACCGAAGGCGCGCCGGCCGGGCAGAAACCCACTGCCCGACGCGCGCGAGCCGCCGTCACACCGTAGGCAGGTTCGCCACGACGTCGTCGCGGCCGCGCTGGGAGACGTGCCACGGCAGCAGCAGCGACTCGGCGAGGTCCACGAGGTAGAAGAGGATCGTCCCCAGCACGCCGAGCAGCGCGAGCGCGACGAAGACGCGCGGCGTGTCGAAATTGCCCTGCGCGAGCAGGATGACGTAGCCCAGGCCCGTGTCGCCGGCGACGAACTCGCCGACGATCGCGCCGACCAGCGCGAACGAGATCGCCACCTTCATGCCGGCGAAGATCGACGGCAGCGCGTTCGGGAAGCGGATCTTGAACAGCGTCTGGAGCGGCGAGGCGCGGCAGGACTTCGCGAGGTTGAGCATCTCCGGGTCCACCGACTTCAGCCCGAGCACGGTGTCGATCACGATCGGGAAGATCGCGATCATGATCGCGATGGCGATCTTCGGCTCCGCGCCGGTGCCCATCCAGATGACGAACAGCGGCGCCAGCGCGACCTTCGGCACCGCGTTGAGCGACACGAGGATCGCCGACAGCAGACGGTCGAGGAACTTCGAGTAGACGATGCCCACCGCGATCGCCACGCCGAGGACCAGCGCGATGAAGAAGCCCGCGGCGGTGGTGCCGAGCGTGAAGACGCTGTGCTTCGCGAAGTACTGCGGCGCCGACATGAACTCCTTCGCCACGAGGCTCGGCGCCGGCAGGATGAAGGTGCGGATGCCGAACGCCCGCACCGCGATCTCCCACAGGATCGTCAGCACCAGCAGCACGAGGAAGACCGAGCGCACACGCTCGGTGCGCCGCCAGAAATCCGCCACTTCAGCTCCCCTTGAACACGCCCATCGCCGCGAAGATGCCGCGCACGTGGGCGGAGTAATGGCCGAACTCGGGCGCGTCGCGCAGGCTGAGCGGGCGCGCCTTCGGCAGATCGACGTCGAACACCTCCACGATGCGCCCCGGGTTGCGCGACATCACGACGATGCGCTCCGAGAGGTACACCGCCTCGGTGATCGAGTGGGTGATGAACACGACCGTCTTGCCGGTCTCCTGCCACATGCGCCGCAGCTCGATGTTGAGCTCGTCGCGCGTCATGGCGTCGAGCGCGCCGAACGGCTCGTCCATCAGCAGCAGCGCCGGGTCGACGAGCAGCGCGCGGCAGATCGACGCGCGCTGGCGCATGCCGCCGGAGAGCTCCCACGGGTAGCGGTCGGCGTAGTCCTTGAGCCCGAAGAGCGTGAGGAGCTCCATGGCACGCGCGCGGTGCGCGCGTTTGTCGAGGCCGCGCAGCTCCGCGGTCACCAGTACGTTGTCGAGGATGGTGCGCCAGTCGAGCAGGACGTCGCGCTGGAACACGATGCCCATGTTGTCCGGCGGCGCGGTCACCGTCTGGTCGCCGATGCTGATGCGCCCGCCGGTGATCGGCTCGAGCGCCGCCAGGCACTTCATCAGCGTGCTCTTGCCGCAGCCGCTGGGGCCGAGCACGCTGACGAAATCGCCGGCGGCGATGTCGAGGTTGATGTCCTTCAGCGCGTGGATCGGGCCGCGCGCCGAAGGATAGGTCTTCTGGACGTCCGCGAAGCGGATGGATGCGCTGCTCACTTCAAGCCACCGACCGCTCACTCCACCAGCGCGTTGGTGTAGTAGTCCGACGGCTTGCGGCCCGGCTTGATCGCCCCCGCGGCTTCCATCGACTTGATCGCGTCGACCCAGTCGGATTCGGCCTGCCAGCCCCAGCGCTTGCCCTTGGTGGCCGGCGTCTCGATGAAGTCGCGATAGGCCATCATCTGGCCCTTGAGCAGCTCCGGGTCGAGCTTCGCGTCGGGACGCGCGGCGATGATCGCCTTCACCGCCTCGTCGTAGTTGCCGTCCCGGTAGATGTACTCCCAGGCGCGGGTCTGCACGTCCACCATCTTCTTCAGCGCGTCGCGGCGCTTCTTGAGCGTGTCGTTGGTGACCACCAGGCCGTAGCTCGGGAAGTGGATGCCGTGATCGACGGCGAGGATCGCGCGGCCGGGGCGCGATTTCGCGACCAGCGGCACACCGAACGGCGCGAGCGAGAGGAAGCCGTCCGCGTCGCCCGAAGCGTACGAGGACACCATCGCCGGCGGCGCGACCATCGTCACCTTGAACTGGTCGCCGAGCCCGGCGTTCTTGCCGAAGGACTCGATGAACGGCACCCACGGGCTGCCGGTGAAGCACACCAGCTTCTTGCCCGCGAGCTCCTTCGCGTTCTTCGGCCCGGTCTTCTCGTCCACGATGATGGCGAGGTCGCCCCGGCGCGCGAAGCCGGCGATGGAGATGAGGTCGAGGTTGTTCTCGCGCGCGACGGCCATCGGGCCGAGCTGCACCGCGCCCACGTCCACGCGCCCGGCGCCGACGAGCTGCAGGCCGGAGAGCGTGCCCTTGCCGTCGGCGATGTCCACGTCGAGGCCGGCCTGGTCGAACCAGCCCTTCGCCTTCGCGAGGTGCATCGGACCGTGGATGCCCCACGGCAGGAAGTCCAGCACCACGGACATCTTTTCCTTCGGCTGGGCGTGCGCGGCGCCGGCCGTCGCGACGGCGGCGGCGGCGAACAGTGCGCCGGTCCACTTGCGGATCGAATGCAGCATCACGAGTCTCCCTCCCGGTGAATGAAGCAGGTGCGTTGTCAGGCGGCCGCGCGGCGCACGCGCGATCGCAAGGATTCGGTGGCTGCGGCGTCGACCGCGCCGGTGCGCGCATCGACCACCACGCCGTGGTGCTCGGCGGCGTAGGCCGCGCTGATCTTGCCGTTCCAGACGTCGGCGGCGACGCGCTCCGGCTCGCGCGTCAGCGGGTCGCCGTAGCCGCCGCCGCCGGGCTGCTCGTGGATCACGAGGTCGTCCTTCACCAGCCAGCCGGTGGTCTTGGACGGCAGCGTCTTGCGCCCGGCGCGCGTCTCCAGCAGGTTGCGCGCGGGAATCGCGGGCTCGCCCCCGGCCAGGCCGTAGGGCCGGAACTTCATGCGATCGGCGCGCAGCTGCAGGAACGCCTCGTCGGCGAGCACCCGATAGCTGCGGCGGATGCCGAGCCCGCCGCGCCAGCGGCCGGCGCCGCAGGAATCCTCGATGAGCTCGTACGCCTCGACGCGCACCGGATGCTGCGCCTCGAGCGTCTCCACCGGCGTATTGGAGAGATTCTGCGACGCGTTGGTGATCGCCTCGATGCCGTCCGCATGCGGCCGGGCGCCCCACGCGCCGCAGATCATGTCCACGATGATGAACGGGCTGCGGTCGGGCCGCTTGCCCGACAGGCACACGACGGTGTTGCCGCCCTCGCCCGCCGCGGGAATGTGGTCCGGCACGATCTGCGCGAGCGCGCCCAGCATGGCGTCGAACACCCGATAGCCGGTGAGCGCGCGCGCGGCGACCGCCGCCGGCGGCAGCGGATTGAGCACGCAGCCCTCGGGCACCTTCACCTCGATGCAGCGGAACACGCCGGCGTTGTTCGGGATGTCGCCCTTCAGCGCGCAGCGCACCGACAGGTACGTGCACGACTTGGTGTAGGAGAGCGTCGAGTTGATCGCCGCCTTCACCTGCGGCGACGAGCCGGTGTAGTCCACGGTCACGCGGTCCTCGTGCACCGTGATCGCCACCTTGATGGGAATGGGATCGGGCGAGAGACCGTCGTCGTCGATGTGGTCGGTGAAGGTGAACGTGCCCTTCGGCCAACCGCGGATCTCCGCGCGCGCGAGGCGCTCGGCGTAGTCGAGCAGTTCGTCGAGATAGGTGCGCAGCGTCGCCGCGCCGTACCGCGCGAAGAGCTTGCCGAGCTCGCGCACGCCGACCTGCGACGCCGCGTATTGCGCGCGCAGGTCGCCGAGCACGCGATCGGGGACGCGCACGTTGAGGCCGATGAGGCGCTCGAGCATCTCGTTCACCTTCCCGCGCTCGTAGAGCTTCACCACCGGGATGCGCAGGCCTTCCTGGAAGATCTCGGTCGAGTCGCTCGCGTTCGAGCCCGGTACGCGACCGCCCACGTCGGTGTGGTGGCAGATCACCACGCAGAAGCCTTCCAGCACCCCCTCGTGGAAGAAGGGCACGAACATGAAGATGTCCGGCAGGTGCATGCCGCCCTGGTACGGGTCGTTCACGATCACGGCGTCGCCGGGAGCGAGATCGTCGCCGTACTGCGCGAGCATCGCCTCCATCGCCTCGGGGATCGCGCCCAGGTGCAGCGCGATGGTCTTGGCCTGCGCCACCATGCGGCCCTGGCGGTCGCAGATGGCCGCGGAGTAGTCCATCACGTCCTTGACGATCTCGGAGCGCGCCGTGCGGATCACCGTGTAGGCGACCTCGTCCACGATCGCGTCCATGCCGCTCTTGATCACCGCGAAGGTGATCGGGTCGATCGCGCTCATGCCTGGACCTCGAGTATCAGGTTGCCGATCGCGTCGGCGTGCACCGTGGTGCCCGGCGGAACGATGACGGTCGTATCGTACGACTCGACGATCAGCGGCCCGGCGCGCTTTCCGGCGCCCATCGCGCCGCGGGCGACCACCGGGGTCTCCACCGGCGGCTGGCCGCGCTCGAAGCTGACCGGGCGCGTGCCCGCGGCGCCGGCGACCGCCTCGGGCGCCATGCGGATGAGTCCGAAGTCGAGCCGCTCCACGCCGGTGCCGCGCGCGACCAGGCGCAGGTTCACGAGCTCCACCGGCTCGTCGTTGGCGTAGCCGAAGGTCTCGCGATAGGCATTCAAGAAGCGCGCGCGCAGCGCCTCGAGCGCCGCGGCGTCGATCGCGCCCTCGGGCATCGGCACGGTGAGCTCCGACGACTGGCCGAGGAAGCGCAGGTCGGCGCGCAGCTCGAACGCCGCCGCGCTGGCCGCGATGCCTTCGGTGGCGAGCAGCACCTGGCCCTGCTCGGCGAGGTCGGCGGCGAACCGCCCGACCTCCTGCGGAGTGCAGCCGGCGAGCGGCTTCAGCACTGCGCGCACCAGCTCGTGGCTCGGCAGCGCGGCGAGCATGCCGGCCGAGCAGAAGACGCCGGCCATGACCGGCGCGACGATGCGGGTGATGGCGAGCTGGCGCGCGACGGCGACCGCATGCACCGGTCCGCCGCCGCCGAACGCGACGAGCGTGAGATCGCGCGGATCGCGGCCGCGCTCCACCGTCACCGCGCGGATCGCGCGCGCCATGTTGACGTTCGCGAGCTCGCGGATCCCGTGTGCGGCGGCGACCACGTCGAGACCGAGCGGCTCGGCCACGTACCTGCGGATCGCCTCGTGCGAACGCGCCGGATCGACGCGCAGCGAGCCGCCGGCGAGCGCCACCGGGTTGAGATAGCCGAGCACCATGTTGGCGTCGGTCACCGTGGGGCGGTCGTTGCCGAGGCCGTAGCAGGCGGGCCCGGGCGCCGCGCCGACCGACTCGGGCCCGACGTGCAGCAGGCCGCCCGCGTCGACGCGCGCGACCGATCCGCCGCCGGCGCCCACTTCGGCGATGTCGATGGCCGGCACCTTGAGCACGTAGCCGCCGCCCTTCACGAAGCGGCTGGGCGCGGAGATGCCGTCGCGGAACTCGTACTCGTTGGTGACCGCGGGCAAGCCGTCGGTGACGATCGCCGCCTTGGCGGTGGTGCCGCCCATGTCGAAGACGATGGCGTCGCGGTCGCCGGTCACCTCGCCGAGGCGTGCGACGCCGGTCACCCCTCCGGCGGGTCCCGAGGCGACGGCGAACACCGGCTTGTGGCTCGCGGCGGTGAGACCGATCATGCCCCCGTGCGAAGCCATCACCTGGATCGGCGCGCGCACGCCGATGGCGGCGAGGTCGCGCTGCAGGCGCGACAGGTACACGCGCATCGCCGGCAGGATGTAGGCGTTGACGACGGTGGTGCTGGTGCGTTCGTACTCGCGCACCTCCGGCAGCACTTCGCACGACGCGGTGACGAGCAGCTCGGGATGTTCGGCCTCGAGGATCTGCTTCGCGGCGAGCTCGTGCACCGGGTTGCGATAGCTGTTGATGAACGAGATCGCGACCGCGGTCACCCCTTCGGCGGCGAAGAAGCGGCCGGCCTCGCGCACCTCGTCGGGCACCAGGGGCCGCACGATGCTGCCGTCGGCGGCGATGCGCTCGCCGATCTCGAGGCGATAGCGGCGCGGCGACAGCGGCTCGGGCTTGTGCCAGGCGAGGTCGAACATGGTCGGGGTGCGGATGCGGCCGATCTCGACCACGTCGCGGAAGCCGCGCGTGGCGAGCACGCCGGTGCGCGCGCCGGTCTTCTGCAGGATGGTGTTGGACGCCGCGGTGGTGCCGTGCACCACCTCGGTCACCGCCTCGGGCGCGACCCCGGTGCGGCGAAGCACGTCCAGCACGCCTTCCACCACCGCGCGACCGGGGTCGTCCGGCGTGGTGGACACCTTGCCGATGTGCAGCGTGCCCTCGGGCAGCGCGAGCACGATGTCGGTGAACGTCCCGCCGATGTCGCAGCCGATGCGCACCGCACCGGGGCGCGGCGCGCTGCGCGGGTGCGCGAGCACGGCCGCGGTCACGGCGCGACCCGCGCGGAGAGCGGCACTGATGCGAAGGGATGGCGGCGCACGGCGAAGTTCGGCAATTGGACGGACTGGTTAGTTGCGCCAATCTTGACCATCGACGCGCCGGTGGTCAACCATTTTGTGCGAATGCATGGATCGCGCCGCCCCCACGGGGGAGGCTGCGGCGCGCGGTCCGCTGAACGGGTGTGCCTAGAGCAGCCCGGCCTTGCGCATCGCGTCGAGCGTGACGCGCGCGAGCTCGCCGAGCTGCGCGCGGTGCTCGCCGGCGGTGGGGGCCGCCGCATTCGCGCTCCACAGCAGCTTGCCGCTCGCGACGTCGACCACCGACGTGCTCGCGCCGAGCCCGACGCTGCGCTGCGCGCTGGCGCCGATGGGAAAGCCGATGCTCACGCCGCCGAAGCCGAAATTGCCGCCGCCCGAGCCGCCCATCGCGCCCACCCCGACCCCCACGCTCGGACCGCCGCCGCTCCACGTGGTGCCGCCGCTGGTCTGCACCGTGGTCGTGACGATGGCCGCCGCCCGGGCATCGCGCGCCGCGTCGCGCATCTCGTCCGAGAGATCGCCCGCCTTCGCTGGAAAGCCCGGCAGCGTGTAGCCGCGCACCGGCGCCAGGCCGAATCCTTCCGCCACGCGCGCCCATTCGTCCTCGCACACGCGGCGCGTGGTGTCGTCGGGCGCGCGGCACGCGATCAGGACGCGCTTGCCGAGCAGGGACGTCTGGGCCGCCGCCGGATCGCGCCACTCGTTCTCGACGCGCGTGGTCGCGCAGCCGGCGAGCGCGGCGGCAAGCAGGATGGCGGGAAGCAGTCGGGTGGGCATGCGGGCGGCGATCCGAAGGGGCAATGCCAGTATCGGCGACATCACCGCGGGCGGCAATGCGAGTTTCGCGCCCGGTCGGGCACCGCTAGGTCGGCCCGGTGGGGCGGGCGAACGCCGCGATGTAGTTGACCGAGGTGTCGCGGATCCAGGACGCGCGATGCAGCACGGGCAGATAGCGCATGCCGCGCAGGTCGATCATCGGGAGTCCCGCAGCCCGCGCGGCGGCTTCGAGCTCGGCAGGGCGCACGAAGCGGCGCCACTCGTGCGTCCCCCGCGGCAGGACGCGGAAGAGATACTCGGCACCGACGATCGCGAAGAGAAAGCTCTTGACCGTGCGGTCGATGGTGGAGGCCACCAGCAGCCCGCCCGGCGCGAGATGCCGCGCCGCGGAGGCGACGAACGCGGGCACGTCGCTCACGTGCTCGACCACTTCGAGCGCCAGCACCACGTCGAAGCGCTCCTCGGCGCGCAGCGCCGCGTCGGGCTCGCCGAGGCGGTACTCGACCGCCACGCCCTCGCGCTCGGCGTGCCGACGCGCAGCCGCGACGTTGCCGGGCGACGCGTCGATGCCGAGCACATGCGCCCCGCGGCGGGCGAGCGGCTCGGCCAGCAGGCCGCCCCCGCAGCCGACGTCGAGCACGCGCAGATCGGCGAGCGCGGCGGGGCTCGCCAGCTCGAAATGCCGCGCGACGAGCGCCGCGATGTACTCGAGCCGCAGCGCGTTCGTGATGTGCAGCGGGCGCATCGGCCCGTCGCGGTTCCACCACGTTGCGCTGAGCCGGTCGAAGCGCTCGACCTCCGCGGCGATGACGGTCATGGCCGCCTCAGAGGCGCCGTGCGATGCGCACGGCAACGCGTGAGCCCACCCCGACGAGCGCGGTCCACGCGCGCAGGAACGCCCCGGCCTCGGCGGCCTGCGCCACGGCCGCCTCGTCGCGATGCGAGACCTCGTCGTCGCGGCACCAGGCGAGCGTGTCGCGCAGCTCCACGAGCGCGGGCTGGTCCTCGAGGCGCTCGACCTGCACGGTGTAATGGCGGTCCACGAAGCGCTCGACGGCCTCGATGGTGGCGTACACGGCCCGTGGTCCGAACAGCGCCGGCAACGCGCCGGTGAGCCAGCCGGCGAGGCGCCACAGCGGCAGCAGCGCGCTGCGCTCGTCGGCTGGCAGCCAGCTCTCGATGTGGCGCAGGTGGTCGCGTTCCGTGCGCAGGTGACGCTCGGCAAAGGTGCGCAGCCCCGCGTCGCGCGACACGGCGAGGATGCCGCGATAGATCTGCACGGCGCCCGTCTCCCCGGCGTGGTCGGTGCGCAGGTCGGCGATCACGGAGGCCGCGCCGGCTGCGCCGTCGGCGGGCGGGCGACGCCAGGCGCGACGTGCGACGAGAAAGCCGCGATAGCCGGCTTCCATCGCCGCGTTCACCGGCGGCAGCGACGCGACCTTGCCGAGCCAGGTATAGCCCGGCGTCCGCGACCACAGCACGGCAAAGGCCGCCGCGCCGGACACCAGCGTGCCGTCCTCGCGGCGCACGTGCATGCGCGCCAGCGCGGCGTCGCGCGTCAGGCCGGGCCCGAGGCGGGCATCGGCCCGTGCGGCGTCGACCCAGGTGAGCGCCCTGTCGCCCGCCCGGGTGCGGTAATGGCGGATCTCGCGACGGCAGACGGGGCAGTCGCCGTCGAAGTACACCGTGCAGGTCGCTTGAGCGCCCATCGGGGCCTCCTGTGGTGGAATTGACCTGGACAATAGGGCGTAAAGGAGGTCTGTGTCAATTCTGACCCGATTTATGCGGTATATTCCGGCTCATAATTGAGTCATAGTTAGGACAGTCATGTCGCAACGCCTCCCCGCTACCGCCACGTTTCGGACGGGCACCGCCGCGCGGCTGGCCGGGATTCCGGTGGCGACGTTGCGAGTGTGGGAGCGGCGCTACGAGGTCATCGGCCCGCCGACCAGTGCGACCGGGCACCGGCGCTACACACCGGACGACGTGAGCCGGCTCGCGTTGATCAAGGCGCTCGTGGACCAGGGCCACCCGATCGGCGCCATCGCGCGCCTGCCGACCGAAACGTTGCGGACGCTGCCGTCGGCGCCGCTCGCGCACGATGCCGTCGCCGCGAAGCGCGTGCGGGTTGCACTCGTGGGGGAATCGCTCGCCGCGCAGGTCGGCGCCGGACGCGGCCGGGCGCTCCACCTCGCGACCGTCTGTGCGCACGGCGACGCGGCACCCGAAGCGCTCGGCGACGCGCGTGCCGACTGGCTGGTGGTCGAAGTGGCCGCCTTGCGCGACGAGGCAGTGGCGCGGATCGAGTCGCTCGCCGCGCACGTGGGCGCGGCACGAGCGCTGGTCGCGTATCGATTCGGCACCCAGCCCGCGGTGGAGGCCCTGCGTCGGCGCGGCCACGTCGTCGTGCGCGCGCCACTCGACGTCGCGGAGATTCCCGCGCTGACCGCTGCGCCCGCCGGCGGAGACGTGCGTCCGCTCGCGCAGGTGCCCCCGATGCGGTTCGACGAGCAGGCGCTCGCCGCGCTCGGCGCCGCCCCGACCGGCATGTATTGCGAATGCCCGCGCCACGTCGTCGAGCTCCTCCGCAGCCTGAATGCGTTCGAGCGCTACAGCGCGGAGTGCCTCAACCGCAGCCCCGCGGACGCCGAGTTGCATCGCTACCTCGAGCGGGTCGCGGGCACCGCGCGCGCGCTGTTCGAGGACGCGCTGGAGCAGCTCGCGCGCGCCGAGGGCCTCGCGCTGCCGCAGCCGAAGTAGCCGGCGCCGTCGGGAGACGGGCGCAAGGGGGTGCGCGGCGCGCGCACCTCGCCTATAGTCCCTGCCTTCGATCCAGCAGGAGACGGGCATGGACACTGGCGCGACGCGCACCGTGCGCACGATGTGCCCGATGAGCTGCCACCCGACGCTCTGCGGCATGCTCGCCGACGTGCGCGACGGCGAGCTCGTCGGCGTGCGCGGCGACCCGGCGAATCCCGACAGCGAAGGCTTTCTCTGCGTGCGCGGGCAGGCGACGCGCGAGATCATCGGGAATCCGGCGCGCCTCACCCATCCGCTGGTGCGCGACCGGCGTACCGACGACTTCCGCCGCGCCACCTGGGACGAGGCCATGGCGCGCATCGCGGCGTCCATGCGCAGCGCGCCGCCGCAGGCGAGCGCCATCTGGCCCGGCCACGGCACCTTCACCACGAACTACGGCACCCGCGTCAGCGCGCAGCTCATGGCGCGCCTCGCCAACCTGCACGGCGCGCAGTACTGGAACCCCACGATGATCTGCTGGGGGCTGGGCGCCTTCGGGCTGGGCCTCACCGGCATCCTCGAGACCAACACGAAGGAGGACATGGGCGCGCACGCGCAGCTCATCCTCCTCTGGGGCGCGAACCTCGCGAGCCAGCCCAACACGGCGCGCCATCTCGTCGCGGCGAAGAAGCGCGGCGCGCAGGTGGTGGCCATCGACGTCCGCCACACCGAGGCGACGGCGAAGGCGGACGACGTCTTCATCCTGCGTCCGGGAAGCGATGCCGCGCTGGCGCTCGGGCTGCTGCACGTCATCTGCGGCGAAGGCCTGCACGACGCCGCGTTCGTCGCGCGCCACACCGTGGGCTTCGACCGGCTCGCGCAGCACGTGCGCCAGTTCACGCCGCACTGGGCCGAGCAGCGCACGGGCATCACCGCGGCGCGCATCGTGGCGCTGGCGCGGCGCTATGCCGCGGTGAAGCCCGCGACGATCGTCCTCGGCGGCAGTTCGATGCACAAGGGCGCGAACGGCTGGGAAGCGTCGCGCGCCATCGGCTGCCTCCCCGCGCTCGTCGGCAGCGTCGGCATCCCCGGCGGCGGCTTCGGCCCCCGGCACGGCAGCGCCTCGCACGGCCGCGGCCTCGTGAACATCACCGCGCCGGAGCGCCGACCGCCCGGCACCGCGATGCCCAACCAGATGTCCGAAGTGCTCGGCGCGCTCGCCGCCGGTCGCATCCGCACGCTGCTGCTGATGGGCACGAACATGCTCTCGTCGTTCGCCGACGGCAACGCGCTCGCCGCCGGGCTCGCGCGCACCGGCCTGATCGCGAGCTACGACATCTTTCTCAACGAGACCGCCCGGCGCTACGCGGATGTCGTGCTGCCGGCGACCGCGTGGCTGGAGGAGCTCGGGTGCAAGGGCTCCAACACCCATCTCTATCTCACCGAGCGCGCACTCGCGCCGCCCGGCGAGGCGCGCACCGTGTACGAGGTGATGACCGATCTGGCGCGGCGGCTCGAGCTCGAGGGCTTCGATCCCTGGGGCTCCGACGAGGCGGTGATCGATGCGGTGCTCGACCACCCCGCCACCGGCCGGGTGACCGTGGCGCAGCTTCGCGCCGAGGGCGGCATGCGGGCGATGAAGGTCTCCCACGTCGCGCATCCGGACCTCGTGTTCGACACGCCGTCGCGGAAGATCGAGCTCTACAGCGAGCGCGCCGCGCAGCTCGGCCTGCCGCCGCTGCCCGTGGACGGCGCCTCGGGGGCGGACGGCGCCGGCGGGCCCCTGCGCCTCGCGCAGGGCCGCACCATCACGCACTTCCACTCGTTCTACGACAGCGGCCGCGCCCTGCCGACGCTCGCGCGCAAGGATCCGGAGCCCGAGCTGTGGCTCGCGGTCGCCGACGCGGCGGCACGCGCCGTGGCCGATCGTGACCCGATCCGCGTGTTCAACGCGCGCGGCGAGATGCAGGCGCGCGCCCACGTCACCGACAAGATCCCGGCCGGGGTGGTGTGGATGCGCGACGGCTGGTCCGGCCTGAACCGCCTCACCTCCGGAAGCGCGGTGCTGCCCGACGCGGCGGTGGACGTCTTCCCGTTCTCCGCCGGCCAGGCGAGCTTCGATGCGACGGTCGAGGTGGCGCCGCTGGAGGCCCGCGCATGAGCACCGGAACGAGCCGCCGCAGCGGCACCGTCAACAGCGGCGGCCTCGCGCTCTTCTATCAGGAGTGGGGCGCGGCGGACGCCCCGCCGGTGGTGCTGCTGCACGGCCTGCGCGCCTACGGCCAGTGGTTCGAGGAGTTCTGCGAAGCGGCGGCCGACCGGTTCCGGCTCATCGCGCTCGACCAGCGCGGGCGCGGACGCTCGGCGTGGGCGGGTGCCGGTGGATACACCACCGATCACTATGTCGCCGACCTCGAGGCACTCGTGCGGCAGCTCGGTCTCAAGCGGTTTGCGCTCGTCGGGCATTCGATGGGGGGCGTGAACGTCTCGCACTACGCCGCGCGGCACCCCGAGGGCGTACAGGCGGTGGTCATCGTCGACATCGCACCGGAGTTCGCGCCGGAAGGCCTGGCGCGCATTCGCGCGGAGCTCGGGCGCACGCCCCCGTCGTTCGCAACGCTGGACGAGGCGCAGGGGTTTCTGAAGACCATTCATCCGCGCGCCACTCCGCGCAGCCTGACGACGCGCCTCGAGTGGATGCTCGTGCGCCAGGACGACGGCCGCTACGGCTGGCGCATCGATCCGCAGATCTTCGACCCCAACATGCGCCCCGATCCGCCGGAGCGGCTCTGGCAGGCGCTCGCCGCGATCCGCTGCCCGACGCTGCTCGTGCGCGGCGCGATCACCGATCTCGTCACGCGCGAGTGCGCCGAGCGCGTCGTGGCGACGCTGGTCGCGGGCGAACTGGTCGAGATTCCGGGCGCAGGCCACATGGTCGTCGAGGACAATCCGCGCGACTTCACCGCGGCGGTCGTGCCCTTCCTCGAGCGGACGCTCGGCTGACGACATGCTGTCCTGGCACTGCGGCGATGTGCGCATCGACCGGATCATCGAGTTCGAGCAGCCGCTGCTGGCACCGGCGCTGCTGTATCCGGATGCCACGCCCGCGGCCCTCGAGCGCCACCGGGCCTGGCTGGAACCGCACCTGCTCGACCCGGCGAGCGGGCTGCTGCGCCTCGCCTTCCACAGCTTCCTCATCCGTTCGGGGCCGCTGAAGATCATCGTCGACACCTGCAGCGGCAACGACCGCCAGCGGCCGAAGAAGCCGCGCTATCACCTGCGCCACTGGCCCTATCTGGAGAACCTGCGCGCCGCCGGCATCGCACCCGAGGAGATCGACTACGTACTGTGCACCCACCTGCACGTGGACCACGTGGGCTGGAACACGCAGCTCGTGCAGGGCCGCTGGGTGCCGACCTTCCCGAACGCGAAGTACCTCTTCGTCCGCGAGGAGTGGGACTACTGGCGCACCCACTACACCCGCGAGGCGTTCACCGACGACCCGTACTACACCGACACGCTCCTGCCGATCCTCGATGCCGGACGCGCGGAGCTCGTCGCGATGGATCACGTGTTCGACGACGCGGTGCGCCTCCTGCCGACGCCAGGGCACACGCCCGGCCACGTGTGCGTGCAGGTGCGCTCGCGCGGCGCCGAATGGGTGATGAGCGGCGACCTGATGCACACCGCGCTGCAGGTCGCCGAACCCGACTGGAGCAGCTGCTTCTGCGTCGATCCGGCGCAGTCGCGCGCGACGCGCCGCGCCTTCCTCGCGCGCTACGCGGACACCGACGCGCGCATCCTGCCCGCGCACTTCCCGACGCCGACGCTCGGCCGCGTCGTCAGCACGGCGGACGGCTGGCGCTTCGCCTTCGAGGGCGCCTGATGCGCAGCCCCTAGGTCGCCCTGCCGATTGACACCCCGACGGGGGTGGGGCACGGTGCGGCCGTGCATCCCATGACGTCGCCATGAATCCGCCCGAGTCCTTCGCCGCCGACGTGACGCGTGCCGCGGCGCGCGGCGACCGCGGCACCCTCGCGCTCTATGCCGATGAAGCGGGCGCGATGCCGTGGTGCGCCGCCGGCGCGCAACTCGTGGCCAAGGCGATGGCCTCGCTATCCGCTGCGGAGGCACCCGGGCACGTGCTGCTCTTCACCGGGCACATGGTCGATGCCCCGAACCGCGCGCAACCGCGCTTCCCGCGCACCGCCGCCGCCGAGGCGGCCGCACGACGGCTGATCGCGGACGCGGTGCAGGCGCGCCTCGCACCCGGGGAACGCGCGCTCGGCATCGCCGGCGGTGCCTGCGGTGGCGACATCCTCTTCCACGAAGCGTGCCGTGCCGCCGGGATCCCGACGCAGCTGCGGCTCGCGCTGCCGCCGGAGCAGTTCGAGCGCACGTCGGTCGCCCACGCCGGCCCGGACTGGGTGGACCGCTTCCGTGCGCTGTGCGCGACCACGCCGCCCGCCGTGCTGCAGTCGAGCGAGGCGCCGCCTTCGTGGCTCGCCGACGCGCCCGGCTTCGACCTCTGGCAGCGCAACAACCGCTGGTTGCTGTGCAGCGCACTCGCCGCCGGCGCCCCGCGGCGTGCGCTCATCGCGCTCTACAACCCCGACCTCGACGCCGACGGCCCCGGCGGGACCGCGCACCTGCTCGGCGAAGCACGCCGCCGCGGGCTCGAGCCCGTCGCCCTCGACGCGCGCGAACTGCTGCGCGCATCCGATCCTCCCGAGCGATAGCGACAACAGGAGCACCGCCATGCCATCCGCCGCGTTCGACCAAGCGATGAAGTTCGTCCTCCGCTGGGAGGGCGGCTTCGTGGACCACCCCGCCGACCCCGGGGGGCGCACCAACAAGGGCGTCACCCAGCTCGTGTACCAGCGCTGGCGCGAGCGACAGGGCCTGCCGCCGCGGGACGTGAAGCTCATCGAGGACGCCGAGGTGAAGGCAATCTACGAAAGCGGCTACTGGATCCCGCCGCGCTGCGACCTGCTCGCCGGGCCGCTCGATCTCGTGCAGTTCGACACCGCGGTGAACATGGGGCCGGGGCGCGCCGTGCGCTTCCTGCAACAGGCGGTCGGCTGCGGCGTGGACGGAGATTTCGGGCCGAACACCGAGCGCGCGGTGAAGGCGTGCGATGCGGGCACCGCGGTGACGACGTACTGCAACGTGCGCGAGCAGTTCTATCGCCGCATCGTCGCGACCAGGCCGTCGCAGCAGGTGTTCCTCAAGGGCTGGCTCAACCGCCTGAACAGCCTGCGCAAGGAGGCCGGCCTGCCCGGCTTCGAGTCGGCGCGCGACCTCGACTTCGGCGACGCCGCATACATCGCCCGCGTGCCGGACATCGGCGAAGACCCGGCCTACGATTTCTGAGGGAGGACCCACCATGCCGCACGTCACGTTCATCCACGGCATCGCGAACAAGCCGCCCGCGCCCGAACTGCTCCGCATCTGGCGCGACACGCTGGCCGACGCCGCCGACCCGCTGCCGCTCGGCGATCTCGGCGTCACCTCCGAGCTCGTGTACTGGGCGGATCTCCTGTACGAGAAGCCCGACGAGAACGTCGCCGCGTACGAAGGCGTGCTCGAGAACACGCCCGAGGCGGTGGACGCCGGCGGCGCGCCGTCCGCGCCGCAACCGCGCACGCCCGAGGAGGCGGCGTTCCTCGACGCGCTGCGCCGGCACATGACCAGCATGACCGAATCGGACATGGACGCCTCGCCGCCGGTGCCGGCGTCGCCGCAGGCCGCGCTGGAGCGCGTGCCGCTGCCCTGGTTCCTGAAGAAGCGCATCATGAACGCGTTCCTGCGCGACGTGCATCACTATCTCTTCGACGTGGAGTACGGTCCTCCCGGGCGCCCGGCGGTGCGCATCCAGAAGACCATCCGCGAGCGCTTCGTCGCCGCGCTCGGCGCGCGCAGCGTGTCGCGCCCGCACATCGTCATCTCGCACAGCATGGGCACGGTGATCGCGTACGACTGCCTGAAGCGCGTCGGGGAGTGCGCCGGCGTGGACGGCTTCATCACCCTCGGCAGCCCGCTCGGCCTGGACGAGGTGCAGGACAAGCTCCAGCCCGGCTGGAGCCGCGACGACGGCTTCCCGCACGCGAAGCTCGCCGGCGGCTGGACCAACGTGTATGACCGCCTCGACCCGGTGTGCGGCTTCGATCCGGCGCTCGCGAACGACTACCGCAAGAACGGGGCCGCGGCGATCGAGGACGTCGCGGTCCAGAACGACGGCGCGTGGCGCCACTCGCTCACCAAGTATCTGCGCCAGCCCGTCATGGCGGCGACGCTGCGCCGCATGCTCAAGCTCTAGCCGTGGCCGACGAGCGGTCCCCGGACGAGGTGCGCGCGGCGGCGCGTGCGGCCCTCGCCGCGCTGCGCGGCCTCGCCGGGCCGCGCGATCTCGCCGACGCGAAAGCGCTGGTGGAGCCGCTGCGCAACCAGCGCGACTACCTCCTGATGGCCGAACTGGCGGAGGCGGTGAGCCGCCGCGATCCCGGCGACGCGACCAATCGTCGCCTCTACGCGCAGGCGCTGATCGAGAACGGACGCACGACGGCGGCCATCGACATGCTGCGCGCGCTGATCGCGCGGCTGGCGCCCGACCACTCCGAGGCGATCGAGGCGCACGGCCTCCTCGGCCGGGCGTACAAGCAGATCTTCTTCGACACCGGCGATCGCGACGCGCCGTTCGCGCGCGACGCCCTCGCGCAGGCGATCGCCGCGTACCGCACGCCCTACGCGGCGGATCGCGCCAACACCTGGCATGGCGTGAACCTGGTCGCGCTGCTGCATCTCGCGCGCGCGCGTGGCCTGCGCGAAGCCGACGAGCTCGACAGCGACGCCATCGCGGCGCAGGTCATCGCGACCCTCGAAGCGAAGCCGCCCGGGACGCGCGACGCCTGGCACCTGCCGACCCTGGCCGAAGCCTCGCTCGCGCTGCGCGACTGGATGGCGAGCGACCGCCACATGCGCGCCTACGTCGCGGCGCGCGACGCAAAGGCGTTCCAGATCGCCTCGACGCTGCGCCAGCTCACCGAGATCTGGGACCTCGACCGGCGCGACGACCGCGGTCGCGCCCTGGTGGAAATGCTGCGCGCACGGCTCATGCAGCTTCCCGGCGGCGCGGTGCAGCTCGACCCGCGCGAGCTGCAGCGGGTGCGCGAGCAACCCGCGCCCGCGCCGCTGCAGCTCGAAGCCATCCTCGGCCCCAACGGCGCGCAGACCTATCGCTGGTGGCGGACCGGCGTGGAGCGCGCCGCGTCGGTCGCGTCGATCCGCCAGGCGATGGGCGGGCGCATCGGCACCGGCTTCCTCGTGCGTGCGGGCGACCTCGGCCGCGAGCCCGCCGACGAGCTGCTCGTGCTCACCAACTGGCACGTGGTCAACGACGACGGCGTCGCGCCGGGCATCCGGCCGGAGGAGGCCGAGGTGTGCTTCGAAGCGGTGGACGAGCGTCGCGCGTACGGCGTCGCCCGGATCCTCTGGCGTTCGGGCGTCGATCGCCACGACGCCAGCCTGCTGCGGCTCGCGGAGCCCGTGACCGGTGTGCAGCCGCTGCCGATCGCCGCGAACCTCCCGCTCGTCGAGGACGCGGCGCGCGTGTACGTCATCGGCCATCCCGGCGGCCGGGATCTCGCGTTCTCGTTCCAGGACAACGAGCTGCTCGACCACGAGGGCCCGCCCGCGGGCGTCCCGGGCATCGACGGCGTGTGCCGGGTGCACTACCGGGCGCCGACCGAAGGCGGCAGCTCGGGCAGCCCGGTGTTCAACTCCCGGCTGTGGCAGGTGATCGCGCTCCACCACAAGGGCGGGAAGCTCGGGATGCCGCGGCTCAACGGCAAGGAAGGCACCTACGGCGCGAACGAAGGCATCTCGATGCACTCGATCATCGCCGCGATGCGCGGCGGCTGAGGATCAGCCCGCGGCGGGCGGCTTCTTCGCCTCGCCGGCCTCACGCACGAGCATGTACACGTCGCCGAAGTGCAGGTGCTTGAGTTCCTCGGGCGGCATCACGCCGGTGGCGAGCGGATGCAGCTGCATGCCCGCCTCGCCCTTCTCGGCCAGCGCCGTGCGCCACTCCCACTCCACCCACTGCGACTGCGCCGAGTCGGGCGACCAGAAGAGCAGGAAGAGGTCGCGCGCGCGGATTTCCTGCGCGAGGCGCGGCTTCCAGGCCTCGCCGGGATTGAGCGACAGGCAGTCGAGGAAGATGTCGAGGCCGGCGGCGATGCGCACCGCCGCGACGCGGTCGAGCACGCGCGCGCGATCCTTGGAGGAGTAGGACGCGAATGCGGTGCGCGCGGCGACGGCGCGGTCCGCCGCGGGCCGGTCGTCGCGCGCGCCGGCGGTGATCTCGAGATTGATGCGCAGCATCGCGACCACGATGCCGTCGATGGAGACGTCGAACTTGAGCACGGTGCGTCCGACCGGCGCATCCGGCCGCACGGCGACGTCGAACTCGAGGATGACGCTCGCGTCGTCCCAGGTGAAGCGCTGCGGCGTGGGCGAGACGTCGAGGTGCCGGCCGGAGAGCGCGACGGTCACCTCGGTGCCGCGCTGCCAGCGGCAGCGCTTGATGCCAAGGTGCACCGCGTCGCCCGCGGCGATGTCGGCGAGCTGCGCCCGAACCCGTGCCTCGTCCTGCGGCAGCGTCGCGATGAAGCGCGCGGTGAATTCGTCGCCGGGCGGGACGGCGCTCGGTGCGCTGGCGCCGAGCAGGACTTCGGCGGGGCCGGCGCCGTCCTTCGCGCCCAGCGTCTCGACACTGAATGGCGGCGAAGGAGGCGGCGCGGCGCGTGGCGGGGACATCGGTGGCGGTGAGACGGTGCCGACCGGCTGCGGCGCGCCGAACGATGGAGGCGCCGGGACGGCGGCCGGTGGCTCGGCGCCGCTGGTCGCGAGCGGCGCCATCGCAAGATCCGCGGCGCGCGCCACGAGTGCCTCGTGCGCGAGCCCCCGCAGCACGGGGCGATCGGCGAGGCGCGCGAGCGCCGCATCCGCTGCGCGCGGCGCGTCCTCCAGCACGACGGAGAACGCGTGCCGCACGAAGCGGGCGAGCGCGTCCACGAACGCTGCCATCGCGGGCGATGATTCCGCGCCGTCGCGCCCGCGGACGACCACCACCACGGCGAGCCGCTCGGCCGCGCGGCGCGCCGCGGTTTCGCCGCCCTCCGGCGGCGTATCCATGCGCAGGGAAATGGTCGCAAACGGCATGCGTCGCAGCAGCGCCTGTCGCAGCGCCCGCCCGAACGCATCCGCGCCCTCGCCCCAGCCGACGATGAGGATGTCCCGCGACGCGGTCATGTCGTCACCGCGAAGGCAGATGAGTGAACGCCGGCGCGCGGCGAGCAGCGAGCTGCGTCATCGGGTGGCCTCCTCCCTTTTCCGGCGCATTGTAGGCCCATGTGTCCCGTCGATGCTGTCGCGCGATCTGCCGCGCACGGCGATTCCGGACAACCCACCGCCGGCATCGCGCTTGTTCGGCGGTAGCGCCGCTTGCGCGCGCTACTCCCGCGCGCGCGCCTGGTCGAGGGACGGCTCGTCTGCCCTAGGCGCGCCCGCACCGTGCCGGGCGAGCAGCGCGAAAACCTCGGCATGGTCGACCGGCTTGACGAGGTGGGCGTCGAATCCCGCCTCGCGCGAGCGTTGGTGGTCCTGCTCCTGGCCCCAGCCGGTCAGCGCGACGATGACCGGCTCACCGCCCCAGGGCCGCGCCCGGATCGAGCGACACACCTCGGTGCCGCTGATCCCGGGGAGGCCGATGTCGAGGAGGATGGCATCGGGACGCAGGGCCTCCGCCTTGCGCAAACCTTCATCCCCGTCGTGCGCGACCACGACCTCGTGGCCTTCCATGCCCAACAGCATCGCCAGCGAGTCCGCCGTGTCCCGGTTGTCCTCGACCACGAGGATGCTGCGCGGCGCCGTACTCGGCGCGCTGCTCGGGGGCGACCGCTCCGGCTGCCCGGCGTGGACCGCCGGCAACCGGACGACGAACTCGCTGCCCTGCCCGCGGCCGGGACTGCTCACTTCCACCGTCCCGCCGTGGAGCTCGACGAGCTTGCGCACCACCGTCAGCCCGATCCCCAATCCGCCCTGGCTGCGATCGAGCGTTCGCTCCCCCTGAGTGAAGAGCTCGAACAGGTGGGGCAGCAGCGCCGGATCGATGCCGACCCCGGTGTCCCGCACCCGGATCACCGCCGCGCCGTCTTCACGACGCAGGGAAAGCTCGACGGATCCGCCAGCTTCGGTGTACTTCGCGGCGTTGTCGAGCAGGTTCGCGACCGCCTGGGTGAGCCGGGCCTCGTCGCCGAGGACGACCATCGCCTCCGGCGCGGAAACGCTGAAGCGATGGGCCCGCGCCTCCATGTTCGAGCGCGCGTCCAGGGCCGCACGCTGCACGACCTGGTCCAGACGCACCGGCTCCCGGCGGACGTGCACCTTGCCGCTGGTGATCCGCGCCACGTCGAGCAGGTCGTCCACCATGCGCGCGAGCTGCCGCGTCTGGCGCTGCAGGATTTCATGCAGCGCGCGGGCCTGCGGCGGCGCGGTGTCACCCCGCTGCAGGACCGCGCCCACGTTCGCGATCGCCGCCAGCGGGTTGCGCAGCTCGTGCGAGAGCATGGCGAGGAACTCGTCCTTGCGCCGGGCGGCCTCGACGAGCCGGTCGTTCGCGACGCCCAGTGCCTCGCGCGCCTCCTCCCGTTCGCGTTCGGCCTGGCGGCGGATGCGCTCGTTGTGCGCCGCCTGCTGCAAGGCCTGGCGCAGCGCCTCGACTTCGCGGATCTCCGCCGGCGGCATGTCCGGATGGGATTCGCCCAGCGTGCGCGCCTGCTTCGCGAGCATGCCGAGCGGGATGGCGAGGCGACGCCACAGCCTGATGCCGAACAGGCCCGCGAGCAGGCCGATCGCCAGCACGATCGCGGCCGACAGCCCCAGCGCGTGCTGCACCGGCGCGAGCAATTCGGCCTTCGGAATGCCGACCACGATCAGGCTGCCGTCGAGCCGCGAACGCACGAAGGCGTAGAAGGCGTCGACGCCGTCCACCGTGGCCCCCTCGCCCAAGCCCTCTTCCGGGAGGCTGGCCGGGTTGCGGAACTGCGGGACGGTCGGATGGCCGACGAACTGCTCCGGCTTGCGGTTGCGCGCCAGGATCAGTCCCTTGTGGTCCACCAGCGCGAAGAGCAGCCCATCGCGTCCGGAGCGCGCCTGGAGCAGCTTCACGAAGAAGTCGGCGTCGTAGACGAGCCCGAGCGTGTAGACGGGCCGCCCCTCGCGCATCACGGCGACGGTCGATCCGTAGGTGGGCCGGCCGCTGACCGACCCATAGATCAGCCCGCTGAACCGGGGCCGTCCGTCCTGCAGCGGACCGCCGAAGAGGTCGTAGTCGGCGAGCGGCAGCTTGCGGCCTTCCCACTCCACCTCGGTCGGCTTCGAAAGCAACTCGCGGTAGTTCGGCAACGGCACGCCGAACGGCCGGTGAGTGTTGACGAGGTTCCGGCCCTCGCGGTCCATGAGCGCGAACCAGCTGCCCGGCCGCACCTCGGACGCCTGCTTCGCCACCTGGTGGAAGCCGGCCCAGTCCTCGCGGTCGATCTCCCGGGCGGCCGACAGGGTGCTGAGCACCGCGAGGTCGAGCGCGAGCTCGCGGTCGACCGCGTCGCGGAGGATACGGGCCTGGTCCTGGATGCGGGTGAACGCCTGGTCGCGTTCGGCGTACCACCGGTGCGCGAGAAAGGCCGCGCCGGCGAGCAGGAGGGGCAGGAAGACTGCCGCGAAGAGCCAGCCGAGGGAAGCTCGAAGGCTGTGGAGGGGCTGCATGATGCAAGGACCCGCCGCCTTCGCGAGAAAGGCCACCGGGTGGCGCATTCTAAGTACCATGTCCCGGCTGCACAAGGGGAAAGGCTGAAGCATCATGACGACGTCATTGGAGGTCGCGGGACCGGCGCCGGTGCCCGGCAGGCTGGAAACGCCCGTGCTGCTGCTCGACGCCGCGCGCATGGCGCGCAACGTCGCCCGCATGCAGGCGCGCATGGACGCGCTCGGGGTCCGCTTCCGGCCGCACGTGAAAACCAGCAAGTGTCCCGAGGTGGTGAAGCGCCAGCTCGCCGCAGGCGCACGCGGCATCACCGTCTCCACGCTGAAGGAGGCGGAGCGCTTCTTCGCCGAGGGGATCGAGGACATCCTGTACGCGGTCGCCATCGCGCCGGCGAAGTTCGACCACGCCATGCGCCTCGCCCGCCGGGGCTGCCGCCTGACGCTGCTGGTCGAGTCGGTCGCCGCGGCGGCAGCGCTGTCGGCGCATGGGCGCGAGAACGGCCATCGGCACGACGCGCTCATCGAGGTGGACACCGACGGCCATCGCTCCGGGGTGCGCCCCGACGATCCGGTGCTGCTGGAGGTCGCCGCGGCGTTGCGCACCGAGCACGGGCACGGCGCGCGCCTGGCCGGCGTGATGACCCACGCGGGCAGCTCGTATTCGCTCTCGACGCCGGAGGCGCTCGCCGCCATGGCGGAGCAGGAGCGCGCGCGCTGCGTGGCGGCGGCCCAGCGCCTGCGCGCAGCGGGGCACGCCTGCGAGACCGTCAGCGTGGGCTCCACGCCGACGGCCCTGAGCGCGACGTCGCTCGCCGGCGTGACCGAGGTGCGCGCCGGCGTCTACGTGTTCTTCGACCTCGTCATGGCGGGCGTGGGCGTCTGCAGCCGGGACGAGATCGCGCTGTCGGTGCTCTGCTCCGTCATCGGCCACCGGCCGGATACGGGCTGGATCATCACCGACGCCGGCTGGATGGCGATGAGCCGCGACCGGGGCACGCAGAAGCAGGCGCACGACTGGGGCTACGGCGCGGTGTGCGATGCCCACGGCCACGCGATTCCCGAGCTCGCCTTCCGCGAAGCCAATCAGGAGCACGGCGTGCTCACCTGGACCGGCGACCGCGGCGTGGATCTCGCGGAACGCTTTCCCGTCGGCGTGCAGCTGCGCATCCTGCCCAATCACGCGTGCGCCACCGGCGCGCAGTTCGACCGTTATCTGGTGCCGGCGGCCGACGGCAGGAGCGTCGCCGAGTGGCCGCGCTTCAGCGGCTGGTGAGGGCGCCGTGGGCCTCGCCGACTGCCACAACTTCCACGACTTCCGCGCGCTGGCGCAGCGTCGGCTGCCCGGGCCGATCTTCAACTACATCGACGGCGCCGCCGACGACGAGGTGACGTACCGCCGCAACACGGCGAGCTTCGAGCGCTGCGACCTGGTGCCGAACGTGTTGCGCGGTGTCGAGAGCGTCGACCTGTCGGTGACGGTGATGGGCCAGACGCTCGCCGTACCCTTCTACTGCTCGCCGACGGCGCTGCAGCGCCTCTTCCATCACGACGGCGAGCGCGCGGTCGCCGCGGCCGCGGCCCGCTTCGGCACGCTGTTCGGCGTCTCGTCGCTCGGCACGGTCAGCCTCGAGGAGGTGCGCAAGGCCTACGCGACGCCGCAGGCGTACCAGTTCTACTTCCACAAGGACCGCGGGCTGAACCGCGCGATGCTCCAGCGCGCGAAGGACGCCGGCGTGAACGTGATGATGCTGACGGTGGACAGCATCACCGGGGGCAACCGCGAGCGCGACCTGCGCACCGGCTTCTCGATTCCCTTCCGGCTCACGCTCGCCGGCATGCTGCAGTTCGTGCTGCGGCCCGCCTGGGGCATCAACTACGTGACCCACGAGAAGTTCGCGCTGCCGCAGCTCGACGAGCACGTGGACATGGGCGGCGGCGCCATGTCGATCGGCCGCTACTTCACCGAGATGCTCGATCCGGCCATGAAGTGGGAGGACGTGGCAGCGATGGTGCGGCAGTGGGACGGCCAGTTCTGCCTGAAGGGCGTGATGTCGGTCGAGGATGCGCGGCGGGCGGCCGACATCGGCTGCACCGGCATCATCCTCTCCAACCACGGCGGGCGTCAGCTCGACGGTTCGCGCGCCGCGTTCGATCAGCTCGCCGAGGTGGTCGACGCGGTCGGCGACCGCCTCGACGTGCTGATGGACGGCGGCGTGCAGCGGGGCACGCACGTGCTCAAGGCGCTGGCGCTGGGCGCGAAGGCCGTGGGGCTCGGACGCTACTACCTCTTCCCGCTCGCAGCCGCCGGGCAGGCGGGCGTGGAGCGCGCGCTCGGACTCATGCAGGCGGAGATCGTGCGCGGCATGAAGCTCATGGGCTGCCGTTCGATTGCCGAACTGTCGCGCGAGCGGCTCAGGTTCCGCTAGGGCAGGTCTGATTCAATCGTGGGGGCGCCGGCCGGCGCTCGGCACGGGACTTGCCTTGGCGAGGGCCGTGAACGCGCGCGCGCACGTCGGCGGCGGCCGCTGCTGCACTCCGACGGCCGGCCGAGCGACCTCGACGAGTTCGAGGGCCCGTACGGCGTCGCGGACAGCGCGCGGGCGCGCTCAGGCGCTACGGCGCCACCTCCCGCGTGATCAGCTCGCGCACCACCCCGCCGCCTTCGACGGTGCCGCGTACGGTGCCCTCGGTCATGCGGCGCACGCATTCCGCGCGGTCGGCCGCCGTCGGGTGCAACTCGCAGCGGCGCAGCCGGTTGCGCTCGAGCTCGGACGGCGGATCCTCCGCGCGGCCCTCGCGGGCCGCCTGCAGCGCCGCGCCGGCCTCCCGGAGGCACGTCTCGCGGTCCTGTGCGGTGGCGCCGGTCAGACATGCCGCGCGTTCGCGCTCGTAGCGGCCCCGCGCATCCAGCGGCGTGCCCGAATCGGCTGCCCGGACCGGTGTCGCCGCCAGCACGAGGCCCAGCGCGAGCAGCATGCGCACGGGGGCGGATCGGATCGCGTTCATGGACACCTCTGCGGGACGGGATCGGATCCTCCACCGTGCAAGCCGGATGCCAGCGCGGGCGCCCGCATAATCCGACGCATCCCGACCGTCCACGCACGATTCGTTCGTACACGGACTGTCCGCGGCCCCGCTGCCTTGCTAGACTCGCGTTCGCCAACTCCAGGGAGTCCACGATGAAAACATCCCGATTGCTCGCCGGCGCGCTGGTCGCCGGCGCCCTCTCCGCCGCGCCCGCGTTCGCGCAGGACGTCATCCGCATCGGTGCGCCGCTGCCCATCACCGGCCCGCTGTCGCCGGAGGCGCAGAAGCAGCAGCGCGGCTACGACCTCTGGGCCGAGACGGCGAACAAGGCCGGCGGCGTGAAGGTCGGCAACAAGCGGATGAAGGTCGAGATCGTGTACGTGGACTACCAGTCCAACACGCCGCGTGCGGTGCAGGCCGCCGAGAAGCTCATCACCCAGGACAAGGTGGACTTCCTGTTCAGCCCGTTCGGCTCCGGGGCGGCGAAGGCGGCGTCCAGCGTCTCCGAGAAGTACCAGGTCCCGACCATCGCGGCGACGGCGTCGTCCGCGCAGGTGTACGACCAGGGTTACAAGTACCTCTTCGGAACCTTCACGCCCAACGACACGCTGACCGAGCCGCTGTCCGACATCGTGCGCAAGCAGGCCGCCGGCGTGCAGCGCGTGGCGATCCTCGCGCGCAACGACCTCTTCCCGCTCGCCATCGCGCAGGAGATGGAGAAGTCGGCGAAGAAGCGCGGCATGAACGTGGTGTATTTCGAGAAGTACGCGATCGGCACGCTCGACCACGCCTCCGCGCTCTCGCAGATCAAGTCGCAGGCGCCGCACTGGATCTTCGCCACCGGCTACACCAACGACCTGATCCTGATGCGCAAGCAGATGGCCGACCTCAAGATCGAGGCGCCGGTGGTGACCATGATCGCGGCGCCGGCCTACCAGGAGTGGATCGACGGCACCGGCAAGCTCTCGGAGAACGTCACTTCCGCCGCATGGTGGCATCCGGCGGTGCGGTACAACGGCAAGGACGTCTTCGGCACCACCGAGAACTTCGTGAAGGCGTTTCGCGCGAAGTACAACTCGGATCCCGACTACGCCGAGGCCTCCGCCGCCGCGGCCGGCGCCATCTTCCAGATGGCGATCGAGAAGGCCGGCACCACCGATCGGACGAAGGTGCGCGACGTGCTCGCCGCGATGAAGGAGACGACGTTCTGGGGGCCGGTGCAGTTCGGCCCGACCGGCCAGATCAACTCGCTGGAGCCGCCGGTGTTCCAGATCCAGAAGGGCAAGCCGACCGTCATCCACCCGCCGGCGATCCGCCAGGGCGAGCTGAAGCTCGGCGTGCAGTAGCGCTTCATCCCTCGCGCGCCGTCCGGCTCCGGCCGGTCGGCGCGCCGCAGCCATGCTCTACCTGCAGATCCTCGCGAACGGCCTCGTGCTCGGCGGCCTCTACGCCTGCATCGCCGCCGGCTTCTCCCTCGTCTGGGGCGTGCTGAACGTCATCAACATCCTGCACGGCTCCTTCATCGTGCTGGGCGGCTACCTCGCGTTCTTCGCGTACGTGAAGCTCGGCATCCACCCGTTCGTGTCCATCCTCATCGCCGCGCCGCTCTTCTTCGCGCTCGGCTACGCGCTCCAGCGCGGCATCATCAACCGCATGATCGCGGCGCCGGTGCTGCTCTCGCTCACGCTCACGTTCGGCCTCGACCTGATGCTGTCCAACGCGATGCTCGCCGCCTTCACCGCCGACTTCAAGAAGCTCACGCTCGACCCGCCCCTCGGCGTCGTGTCGCTCGGCCCGGTGGTGATGCCCGTGGACCGGCTCGCGGCGATGGTGCTCGCGCTCGCGCTCACCGGCCTGCTGTACCTCGTGCTCTCCAAGTCGCGCATCGGCCGCGCGATCGTGGCGGTGCGCATGGATCGCGAGGCCGCCGCGCTGATGGGGGTGAAGGTGAAGGACGTGTACGCCATCACCTTCGGGCTCGGCGCGCTGATGGCCGGCGCCTCCGGGCCGCTGCTCGCGATGATCTTCCCGATCTCGCCGCTCTCCGGGCCGGTGTACCTCGGCAAGGCGTTCGTCATCTGCGTGCTCGGCGGCCTCGGCAGCGTGCCGGGGGCGATGATCGGCGGGCTCGCGCTCGGCATCGTCGAGAGCTTCGGCGCGCTGTGGTTCGGCCCGGAGCATGCCGTGACGCTGTCGTTCACGCTGCTCATCCTCATCCTGCTGGTGCGGCCCGAGGGCCTGCTCGGCCGCAAGGGCTACGCATGAAGCGCGACGCGATTCTCGGCGCCGTCCTCTTCGCCGCCTTCGCGTTCGTGCCGCTCGGCGGCGACGCGTACTGGCTGCGCCTCGCCACCATCATGCTGATGTACGGCGTGCTGGCCATGTCGTGGAACTTCATCGGGGGGATGGCCGGCTATCCGTCGTTCGCGACCGCGGCGTTCTTCGGCCTGGGCGCCTACGCCGGCGCGGTGGCGCAGAAGTTCGGCCTCGCGATGGGCGTTGCGTGGACGCTCGCCGGCGTGCTCGCGCTGGTCTTCGCCGGCCTGCTCGGCTGGGCGCTGCTGCGGCTGCGCGGCCACTACTTCGCCATCGCGAGCCTCGTCGTCGCCGAGGTGCTGCGCGAGCTGGTGAACTCCGCCACCGACCTCACCGGCGGCGGCATGGGCCTGAACCTGCCGCTGCCGGCGATGAGCTCGGTCGATGCCCAGGCGCGCTTCTTCTACTACGCCATGCTCGGCCTCGCGGCGCTCACGTTCCTCGCCATGCTGCTCGCGAGCTATTCGCGCCTCGGCTTCGGGCTGCGCTGCATCCAGCAGAACGAGTCGGCGGCGGACATGCTCGGCGTGAACGCCACCTGGTTCAAGGTCGCGGCCTTCATGCTCTCCGCGGTGTTCGTCGGCGTCGCCGGCGCGGTGTACGCCTCGTGGGTGCACTACATCGAGCCGCCGGACGTGTTCGACGTGCTCTACTCGGTGAAGGCGATCGTGATGGTGCTGCTCGGCGGCGCCGGCTCGATCTTCGGCCCGATCGTCGGCGCGGTGCTGTTCCTCTCGCTGGAGGAGCTCGTCTGGCGCCGGTTCCTCGAACTGCACACCGGCGTGCTCGGGCTGTTGATCGTGCTGCTGGTGCTGTTCCTGCCCAAGGGCCTGCTCTCGCTGTCGCAGCGCTTCGCGCGCCGGAGCCAGGCGACATGAACGCGCCGCTGCTCGAGCTCGCCGGCGTCACGCGCCGGTTCGGCGGCCTGAAGGCCGTCTCCAACGTGACGCTCTCGGTGCCCGCCGGCGAGGTCATCGGCCTCATCGGCCCCAACGGCGCCGGCAAGACGACGCTCGTCAACGTCATCACCGGCGTGCATCCCGCGAGCGAAGGGACCATCCGCTTCGCCGGCGAGGACATCACCCGGCTGAAGCCGTGGCAGGCCGCGCGCCGCGGCATCGCGCGCACCTTCCAGATCGTGCAGCCGTTCCCGGAAATGACCGTGCTGGAGAACGTGGCCGCCGCGGCGATGTTCGCCGGCGGCCGCCGCTACGGCCGCGAGGCCGAGCGCGAGGCGCGCGAGCACCTCGACTTCGTCGGCCTGGGCGCGCTGGCCGATCGCCGCGCGTCCGCCCTCACGCTCGCGATGCGCAAGCGCCTGGAGCTCGCCAAGGGCCTCGCGATGCGCCCGCGCCTGCTGCTGCTCGACGAGGTCAACGCCGGCCTGAACGCGACCGAGGTGGACCAGGCGCTCGCGCTGATCCGCGCCATCGCCGCGCGCGGCGTGACCATTCTCATCATCGAGCACCTCATGAAGGTCGTGCTGTCGCTGTGCACGCGCATCGTGGTGCTGCATCACGGCGAGCTGATCGCCGAGGGCACGCCGGAAACCATCGTGCGCGATCCGCGCGTGGTGCAGGCCTACCTCGGCCGCCGCTACGCGGAAGGCGCGAAGGCGGCCCATGGCTGACGCGCTGCTCGAGGTCAGCGGGCTCGCCGCCGGCTACGGCGACGTGAAGGTCCTGTGGGGCGTGGACCTCGCGGTGCCGCGCGGCGAGATCGTCGGACTGGTCGGCTCCAACGGCGCCGGCAAGACGACGCTGATGCGCGCGATCTCCGGCCTCATCGCCGCGCGCGCCGGATCGATCCGCTTCGACGGCCGGGACATCGCCAACGCGTCGCCCGAGCGCGTGCTGGGCGCCGGCGTCGCGCACGTGCCGGAGGGCCGACGGCTGTTCGCGGCGATGAGCGTGCGCGACAACCTGCTGATGGGCGCCTACCTGCGCCACGACAAGGCGGCCATCGCCGAGGACCTCGAGCGCATTTTCGCCATGTTTCCCATCCTCAGGAAGCGCGAGCGCCAGGACGCCGGAACGCTTTCCGGCGGCGAGCAGCAGATGTGCGCCATCGCGCGCGGGCTGATGAGCCGCCCGCGCCTGCTCCTCATCGACGAGCTCTCGCTCGGGCTTGCGCCCGCGGTGGTGGATCAGCTCTGCGACGCGCTGCGCACCCTGAACCGCGAGGGACTCGCGATGCTGGTGGTCGAACAGGACGTCGCGACCGCGCTCGAGCTCGCGCACCGCGCGTTCGTGATGGACACCGGACGCGTCACGCGCGCGGGTACGAGCGCCGAGCTGCGCGACGATCCCGCGATCCGCGAGGCGTATCTCGGGGCCATCTGAAGGGCGGACGCCATGCAGCAGGTGAACGCGCGGGACGCTGCGCCCCCTCGCCCCGACTGGCTGGTGCCGCTGGTGTGCCTGCTCGTGACCGGGGCACTTCTGGGGTTCTCCACCACGCTCGCGAAGCTCGCCGCGCCCGTCGGGCTCGCGCCGCTGCCGTTCGTCGCATGGTCGGTCGCCGGCGCGGCGATCGTCCTGCTCGCGGTCAATGCGGCGCGGGGCATCGCTCCTCGGCTGGATGCGGCCAAGGTGCGCTACGCGCTGGTCACCGGCTTCATCACCATCGCGGCGCCGTACGTGCTCATGTTCGCCACCATCCCGCAGGTCGGGGCGGGCTTCGTGTCGCTCGCGATCGCGTTCCCGCCGCTCTTCACCTATCTCGGCGCACTCGCCCTCCGCCTCGAGCGCTTCGACCCGGCGCGCGCGCTCGGCGTACTGCTCGCACTCGGCGGCGCGGCGTGGATCGCGGCACTGAAGCTGGTGGCGCCCGATGCGTCGGTGGGCTGGATCGTCGCCGCGCTCGCGGTGCCGGTGATCCTCGCCACCGGCAATGTCTATCGCACGCTGCGCTGGCCGGCCGGCGCGCGGCCCGAGGAGCTCGCGCCGCCGATGATGACCGCGGCGGCGCTCATGCTGCTCGCGTGGGGCGCGGTGGTGCCGGGGGCTTCGCTCGCCATGCCCCTCGATCGACCGGAGCCGCTCGCGCTCGTCGTCGCGCAGACGGCGGTGTTCTCGATCCAGTATCTGCTCTACTTCGTGCTGCAGAAGCGCGGCGGCCCGGTCTATCTCAGCCTGCTCGGTTCGGTGGGCGCGGTGGTCGGCGTGCCGGCCGCGGTCGTGCTGCTCGGCGAGGCGCCTCCGCGCGGCCTCGCCGTCGGCGCGACGCTCATCGCGCTCGGCATCGGCCTGATGACGTGGGCGGCCGGGCGCGTGCGGAAGTAGCGCCCCTCACGGGCCGGCCGGCGGCTTTCCGGTCCAGTACGGCCGCGGCGCACAGCACGCGCGGCCGGCGAGAAGATCCTCCCACTCCTCCATGCGAATGGCGGCAACGAGCTGCGCCCGGCCCTCCCGGGTGGGACGGAACACGAAGGTCTCGCTCTCGACGCTGTCGAAGTCGGTCGCCTGCCACAGCACGCCGCCGTGACCGAAGAGGAACGTGTTCGTGCCCGGCGCCGGCGGCGTGTTCAGCATGATGCGCAGCGCCGCGGCCTTCTCGTCGTTGCGATCCGGCGTGAGCGGCTCGGACAGCTCGTAGGCCGGCGCGAAATACGCGGCATGCTGCCACGCGCGGCAGTAACGGCTCGCCACGATCCGCCCCATCGGGATGCCGAGGCGCTTCACGTACTCCGCCTGGCGCTGCGCCTGCTGCAGCCCCGCTTCGCTCAGATTGCGCTGCGTCTCGCACCGGGCCGGATCGAGCTGCCCCGAGGCGCGCATGCGGCCCTCGTGATCGTGCTCGCGCAGGGTCTGCGTGTGCCGGAAGTACACGACGAGGCCCCCCTGCCGAAGTTCGGCGAGGAGCGCGGCCGGATCCAGCTTCACCCCGGCGCCGGGCTGGGCGAGGGCGAACTCGGTCACGAGCGCAAGCAGGACCGTCAGGGCACGGGCGAGTGTCATGATCGCCCACTATAGCCGCCCCCCGCCTGCGCGGCTAAGCTCGCATGCATGCGCCAGTTCACCACCATACTCGAGGTCGCCACGCGCGGCCGGGGGCTTGCGGAAATCACCGGTGAGGTCGCCGCCTGGGTGCGCGGCACCGGTGTCACCGCGGGTCTGCTCACGCTCTTCATCCGCCACACGTCGGCGAGCCTGATGATCCAGGAGAACGCCGACCCGGAGGTGCAGCGGGACCTCGAACGGTTCTTCGCGCGCCTCGTTCCCGACGGCGACGCCCTGTTCGAGCACGACGCGGAAGGTCCCGACGACATGCCGGCACACGTGCGCAGCGCGCTCACGCAGACGCATCTCGCCATCCCGGTGACGAACGGGCGGCCGGCGCTCGGCACGTGGCAGGGCCTCTACGTCTACGAGCATCGACGCCGCGCGCATCGGCGCGAGGTGGTGCTGCATCTGCTCGGCGAGTAAACGTCCACCGCCGGAACGATGTAGAACCGCGATGTAGGGCGTGCAAAAAGGCGAAGAGCCCGCGGACGGGCTCTTCGCAGTCAGGACGCGGCCTCGGGCCGCCGAACCTTACTTGGAACCGCTCGCGCCGCCGGAGCCGCCGGTGCTCCCGCTCATGCCGCCCGATCCACCCGAGCCGCTGCTGCTCCCGCCCGTACCGCCGGATCCGCCGGAGCCGCTGCTGCTCCCGCCCGTGCCGCCCGAACCACCCGACGTGCCGGAGCCCATGCCCGACGAGCTCCCGCCGGCGGCGCCGCCCGCGCCCGAGGGCGAGGCACCCGTGTCGCCGCCGCTGGCCGGCAAGCCCAGCGAGGAGAGCGTCTGCCGATCCAGCTCGCCCGTGGCGTTCATGCCCTGCTTCTGCTGATACTCGCGCAGGGCCGCCTGGGTGTTCGGCCCCATGATGCCGTCGGCCTCGACGTCGTGACCCTTCTGCTTCAGTGCCTGCTGCACCTGGCGGATCGTCTGCTGGTCGTGCTGCTGGGACATCGTGGACGAGCCGCTCGCGCCGCTCGACATCCCGCTGCTGCCGCTGGATGCGCCGCTGCCGGCGGCCCCCGGCTGGTTGGCGCTCGAACCCGACGACGCACCCGACGACGAGGGCGACGAGGACCCGCTCGACCCGCTGCTCGAGCCCGTCTGGGCGAAGGCCGGAATGGACAGCACGAACGAGGCGGTGGTCGCAATCACGATCTGCTTCAGCTTCATGTGGAGTCTCCTGGGAACTTCACGATCGATGACGCTCGTGCCGGTCGCCGCATCGCGGCATCGCCGGCGCGGGCTCCCTCATCGAGCGCCGCATGCCTCCCATGCAGCAGCTTCCGTGCCGCCGAGCGCGCGAATGCGACAATTCGCGCGTCATCGCGACGCTGCGCCGCATAGGAGAAAGGCATGTCCGACGTTCCCGCAGTCCCCGTCTTCGCCCCCGGCGGCTACCGCTACGTCCGCGGGGGGTTCCAGTACTCGCTGGGCGTCGCCGCGGAGCCCGGCTTCGCCCTCGAGCGGGTGCGGTTCTTCCGGCCGCTGCCGCTCGCCGAAGCGTTCGCCGCGATCGAGGCGCATCTTGCCGGCATCGGCCGCCCCACCACCGCGTTCGCGCAATGCGAGTTGCGCTCACCCGCCCCCTTCACCGACCAGGGATTCCTCGACTTCAACAAGGCGTACGTCGAAACGCTTTCACGATGGGGCCTCTACCGTGAAGGCGACCCGCGCATGAATCCGGCGGCGCGCTCCAACGTCTGCCCGGTGTACGGCGGGCCGCAGGCGCCGTCGATGCACGCGTTCTCCTACACGGTCCCGGCGCCGGACGCGCAGCGTGCGACGTTCGCGATCGCCGGCGGCGCCGACGCGCGCGCGGGATCGGCACCGTACAAGGAGCGCATCGTGCGCTACGGCGAGACGTCCGCCGGCGCACTGCGCGAGAAGGGCGAATTCGTGCTGGCTTCGATGGCGCAACGGATGGGCGCGCTCGGCGTCGGCTGGACCGACGCGACGCTCACCCAGCTCTATACCGTGCACGACGTGGGCGCGCTGGTCGGCGAGCTGATCGCCGCGCGCGGGGCAGCGCCCGCGGGTCTGCTCTGGCACTACGCGCGGCCGCCGGTGATCGGCCTCGAGTTCGAGATGGACGTGCTCGCGACCGCGCGCGAGATCGTGCGCTGAGGCGGGCGCCTGGGCGCTCTAGGCCGCGTCGCGGATCTCGCGCGCCTTGTTGTCGACGATGACCGGCGTCGCGTAGTACGTGAACGTCGGCTCGGTTCCGAACGCCTCCATGATGCGGCGCTTGAACGCCTCGCCGTGCCACTTCTGCGCATCGGCGATCGATCGCCACGTGTACGCGCCGCCGCCGTAGCCGCGCTCGGCGTCGAAGATGTAGTTCTTGCGGATGAGATCGGGATTGGCGCCCCAGGCCGGCGCCGACTCCTTCGCGCGCGCCGTGTATTGCTCGAGGGTCATGCCTTCCGGCAGCTTGAACAGGACGATCTCGGTGATCATGGCGCCGCTCCTTCGGACGTGGAAGCGCGACTGTAGCACCGGCGCCGCGCGCGCAAGACGCGCGGCGGTGCGGCCATCGGCCGCGCTCAGGCGAGCGCCTTCGCCTTCAGCCGGGCGAACTCGTCCGCGTTGATGGTGCCGGCGTCGAGCAGGGTCTTCGCATCGGCGATCTGCTCCGCCGGCGACTTGCCCGCGGCCTCGCGGATGTAGGCGTCGGTCTGCGCCTTGGCGCGGCTCAGCGCGTCGCGCTGGCGCTGCGCCATGCCGGAGCCGCGCGCGATGATGTAGACCAGCGACGTCAGGACCGGCACGAAGATCATGCCGATCACCCACAGCGCCTTGGCCAAACCGCCGAGCTCGGTGTCGCGGAAGAGATCGATGACGATGTGGAAGAGGACGAAGAGGTACGCGACGAAGAAGAACGTCGATACGATCAGCCAGACCATGTCCCAGAAGTTGCTCATGCTCGCTCCGTCAGGTTGCGGCCGCTAGGCCTTGCGCTCGGTGGCGCCGCGCACCCAGGTGCGCAGCAGGTTGACGACGAAGCCGCCGGTGAGCATGCCGAGCACGTACACGAGCAGGACCAGGACCGACACCGGCATCGTCGCGTTGAACGCGCCGAGCGCCACGGTCACGGTTTCCAGGTTGCGGATCTTGAAGGCAAGCACGACCGCCGTGAACAGCACGATCAGTGCGATGTAGACGAATCTCATGACGCTCCCCCGAACGCTGTGACGGCCCGGGCTTACGCCATGCGGCATGCCCGGGCTCGTCGCCGGCGCAATCATACGGGATGCGCATCCCGAGAACGGCGGGCGCGCATTCCGGAACGGCGTAGGGGGGCGCGCTAAGGCTTGCGCGAACGCCGGTCGTCTTCGCGTTCGCGGCCGGTGGCGCGACGCACTGCCTCGACGTTAGCCAGCACTGGGGTGAGCACATGCTCACCCGCGCGGCACGGGGGGCACAGGCCGCCCGAATGCCGGCAGCCGCTACTTGTCGGCCTCGCGCAACCGCTCCTGCGCCTGATCCATCGCGCCGGCCGCGCGCGCGCCCGCCTGATCCATCGTCCTGCGCGCCTGCTCGGCTTCCTGCCTCTTCACGGCCGCGGCGGTTGCCGCCGTACTGGCGGTTTCCACGCCGCAGCCGGCGAGTGCGAGGGCAAGGCAAGCGAGGACGGTGCTGCGCATGGTGACTCCCGCGCCGATGGGGGCAACCGGCTCGCCGGAACGGTAGCGCGGTGCGGCGCCGCGACGAAGGCCCGCGAGCGAGACGACGTGGCGTCCGTCACGCCGGCGTGGCCGTGCGTGCGTCGCCCCCGCTCGCGATTCGGCTGAATCCCCTGACGTAGTTCACGGGGGGCGGACGGGACCGGGCAGTCGTTCCTGGCGCCGCGCCGCCCCCCGCCGCTAACGTGCCCGCACGGAAGAGCGACCCGAGGGGGGACCATGGCCACCGTGGAGCGAGGCAAGGGCAAGCGCAAGCAGGTCATCGCAATCGTGCGCCAGGGGAGCGTGCTCCGGCGCAACGAGACGGAGTCGGGCGACCCGCGCCTGACCGGATATCAGCGGTTCGCGACCGAGGCGGGCGCGGAGGCGGCGCTGCGGAGCGAGATCAAGGCCTGCCTCGCGGACCGCATGCTGCCGGCCGACGAGGAGGCGCGGGCGATCGCCGCGCAGATGCCCTCGGCGAAGTCCGGGACGGCGGCGCTGCCGGTGCGCACCGACCTCGGGATCGACAACGAAGCGAACGGCTTCGTGATCACCTCACGCAAGCTCGCCGGCCGGACCATGGAAGAGGGTTCGGCGGAGTGGATGAAGGCGGTGAAGCGCGGCGACATGCTGCCGCTCGAACTGGTGCAGGACGACCCGTTCGTCATCCGCGTCGTGGCGGGCGAGCCGCTCGACCAGCAGGAGGCCGAGGAATGGGTGGCCCGGGTCGACTGGCATCTCAACGTTCCGGACGGCAAGCTCTGCATCACCGGCGGCGCCCCGTTCACCACCGAAGGCTACGATGCCGACGACGCGGACGCCGAACGCTACGTCGGCGAGCTCGCGATCCCCAGGGGACGCTACCGGGCCACGCTCTACACTTACCTCGACAGCGTCAACGGCGCGAGTGTCATGGACCACCTCGCCGGCGGCTACGGCAAGGGCGAGCCGGTCGAGCAGTGGCGCGCGCGCACGCGGCCCGATCCGGGCTCCGACGACGGCGACACCGGGGAGCGGGTGGACTTCCTCCTGCACCTCGATCCCGTCGAGGCTGCGCCGACCGCGGGATTGTCCGCGCTGCCCGAGGGCGGCTGGTTCGGTGCCACCGAGAACGCACACAAGCCCGAGCGCTGCCCGATGGGCCTCGCGGCCCGCGACGTCGTGCGCCCGCCGGATCCCGAATCCGGCGCGTGGACGTACGTCCACGAGGTGCACCCGATGCTGACGGCCCGGTGGAAGACCGACCCGGGCGCACTCGCGGGCGGCGGCCTGCTGTCGCTGCCCCTGGCGAGGCTCGGGGACGCCGGACGCATCGCCTGGTTCGCGTCGCGGCAGGTCGCGCACGAGCTGCGGCTGAAGCTCCCCGCGGGCACGTCGGTCGATCTCGGCGCCCCCTGGGGCGAGGGCGTGGTGGCGGTCGAGGAGCATGGCGTGGTCCGCGTGCTCTTCTCCGCGGACCTGCACCCGAACGACGTCTTCGCGCGTCTGGGTGAGGTGGCCCCGCGCCTCGCGTCGCTGCCGGAGGGCACGATGCTCGATCTGGTCGCCGCCCCGCTCGAGCCCGCGTCCGGAAGCGCCGAGCGCGCGGGGTGGCTGTGGCTCCGCGGAGCGGTCCGCGATGGAAACTGGCGGATCGCGCGCGCGCATCCGGCGGCCTCGCAGGCGGCGCTCGACGGGGCGCTTACGCTCGCCGCGGAGATGGCACCCGGCACCGCGATCCGCGTGCGCGACGAAGCCGAGGCACACCGCATCCTCGCGTGGATCGATCGCCGCTTCCCGGGTCAACTCGACGGCAACGCGGTCCGCGTGACGGGCGACGCGATCACGCTCGGCAAGGCCGGGCCGGCGATCAACATGCTGGGCATCGCCGCTTTCGCGCTCCGCTTCGAGGACACTTGGCCGGTGAGCGGGCCGGCCGGCGACGACGTGGACGTCGAGCGCGAGGGCGACGACCCCGACGACGACGGCATGTTCCCCACCTCGCCGATCCAGGGCGCGCTGATCCACACCGCGGCGAGCGGGCGCGCGTGGCATCAGACCATGGCGCTGCTCCTGTCCGAGAAGATCGCCGACCGCATCGGGCAGGAACGCAAGGCGCTGAAGAGCGCGGGGTTCCGGGAGCTGGGCGACCTCATGTCGCCGCAGCAGCCCGAGGTCGCGTACCACGGCTTCATCCGCAAGGACGGATCGGCCTTCGCCTGGTTCCGCGTGTCCTACCCGGACAAGGTCCTGTGCGAACTCGCATCGCCCGCCGGCGGCGAGGTCCTCGTCACCACGCAAGCGTCGGACGCCGGCGCCAGCGTCGCCGATCTCGTCGCCCGCCACGACGAGCGGCTGGCTGCACTCGGTGCCGAACCCGGCGCCGCGACGCTGCTCCGGTTCGCCGAGACGCTCGAACGGATCGCGGGCGGAGCCTAGCCGGGGCGCGCCGGCGACGGCGAGTGATTGAACGTGTACTCGCCGAGCGGCGCGTCGCCGCGCTCGCTCACGTGGATGAGCTGCACGCGCATCGTGAAGGCCGGCATGGTCTTGAGCCACGCGGCCGAGGGAATCACCAGCACCTCGCCGGTCGCGGCGTCGAAGGGCACGTCGGTGATGCGCTGTCCTTCCGCGCCCTCGGCGTGCCGCCGGACGATGTCCAGCCGCTCCACGCCCGCCAGCGGTGCCCGAAGGCGCGAGACGACCGCATCGTCCTCGGGCGCAATGGTGCAGTTCACGCTGCCGCCGGGCGCCACGCGATATTCGCGCAAGCGCATGCCGGCCTGCCGCATCGCGGCGACGAACCGCGCGGAGACGACCGCGGTCACCTGGCCGGCGTGCACCGCGGCGCGAACGCCCGCCGCGAGCGCCGCGATCTGCTCGAGCCGCGCGGTGCACCGCGCGCAGCCGAAGAGATGCTCCTCGAGCGCGGCTTCGCGCGCCGGGGCGACCTCGCGCAGCCAGTAGGCGACGAGCGTCTCGAAATCGATCGGATCGCGGCAGGCGTTCACGCGCCCTCCTCCACACCCATGCAGTCGCGCAGCCGGGCGAGCGCGCGATGGCGGATCACGCGCACGTTGCCGGCGCTCAGGGCGAGCTCCGCGCCCACCTCGTCGGCAGGCTGGTCGGAGAAGAAGCTCAGGATCACGACCGATCGCTCCCGTTCGGACAACGCTTCCAGGCATCCCACGAGGCGCTCCGGATGGAAGGCCAGCGGCTCCGGCCCCTCGAACGCCTCCTCCCCGCCGCCCCACTGCTCCAGCAGCGCCTCCCGCCGCCGGGTGCCGCGACGCATCTCGAGCACGGTCATGCGGCAGGCGCCGAGCACGAAGGAGGCGATGCGCTCGGGCTCGCGGATCTCGCCCGCGCGGAGGCGTTCGAGCGTCATGAGCAGCACCTGCTGCACGAGGTCCGCCGCCGCATGCGCATCGCGCAGGTGCCGCAGCCCATAGAGCCGTACGCGCCGCGCGAAGCGGCGGTAGAGCTCCGCCTCGGCCGCGGCGTCGGGCACGGCGCCGGCCGCCGCCACGCGGCGGGCGAGCGCACCATCGTCGAGTGCGGCAAGCGGGGTTTCATCGAGCACGAAGCAAGCATAACGGTCCCTTCGCGAGGATGTGTAACGACCGGCCGCCTCGTTACACATCCTCGGCATGGCGCACGTCGCGCCCCAACCGGAGAGACCCATGATCGCCAACCTGTCCAGCGGCACCAACGTGCACGAGATCGCCCCGCGCATCTACCGCATCAACACCCCGATCGCCATTCCCGGCGGTCCGGACTTCAACTTCAACCAGTATCTGATTCACGACGACGAGCCGCTGCTGTTCCACACCGGCCCGCGCCGCATGCTGCCGTTCGTGGCCGAGGCGATCGCGAAGGTGCTGCCGCTCGCGCGGCTTCGCTACATCGCGTTCTCGCACTTCGAGGCCGACGAGTGCGGCGCGCTGAACGAGCTGCTCGCCGCGGCGCCGCACAGTCTGCCGGTGTGCAGTCAGGTGGCGGCGATGGTCTCGGTGAACGACGTGGCGGTGCGCCCGCCACGCGCCCTCGCGGACGGCGAGGTCCTGCGCACCGGCCGGCTCGCCTTCAAGTGGCTCGACACGCCGCACGTCCCCCACGGCTGGGAGTGCGGCTTCATGATGGAGCTCACCACGCGCACGCTGCTGTGCGGGGATCTGTTCACCCAGGGAGGCAAGGGTGAAGTGGCGCTGACGGAAGGCGACATCCTCGGGCCGAGCGAGGCGTTCCGGCGTGCGATGGACTACTACGCCCACGCGCCGCACACCGCCGCGGCGCTCGAACGGCTGGCCCGCGAGGACCCGCGCACGCTCGCCTGCATGCACGGCAGCGCATGGCGCGGCGATGGCGCGGCGCTGCTGCGCGCGCTCGCGCGTTCGCTCTCCGCTCCGGCGGATCTCGCCATCGCGGCCTGAGCGCGTGTGCATTCTCCCCGGGCCGGCTCGTTCCACCCATGAAAAGTTGCGCCCGCTTGTCACGGCGACAGGCGAGGCGCAACATGAACCGATCATACGGGAGGGGAGAACATGTCGTTGCTTCGAGTCGTGATCGCGGGGGGAGGCGTGGGCGGCATGGCCGCCGCCATCGCCCTCCAGCAGCAGGGCGCGTCGGTGCGCATCTTCGAGCAGGCACGCGCGTACGGCCGAATCGGCGCGGACGTGAACCTCACGCCGAACGCCGTGCACGCCCTCGATCGGCTCGGCATCGGCGAGGCGCTGCGGCGGACCGCGGCACGCCCCGAGTTCCGCATCAGCCGCATGTGGGATACCGGCGCGGAGACGTCGCGCCTGCCGATGTCGGCCGCGGCCGAGGCGAAGTACGGTGCGCCGCAGCTCACCATCCACCGCGCGGACCTGCTTCGGTCGCTGGAGGATGCGCTCGTGCCCGGCACCCTGCGCCTCGAGTCGAAGGTGCGCGGCATCGAGCAGGGCACTGACGGCGCGGCGCTGCTGCTCGAGAACGGCGAGCGGATCGACGCCGACGTCGTCGTCGGCGCGGACGGCATCCACTCGGTGGTGCGCCACGCGCTCTTCGGCGCGGATCGTCCGCGGTTCACCGGCCTGGTCTCCTGGCGCGCGACCTGCCCGCGCGCCGCGGTGGCCGCGCTGCCCAACCTCGACAGCTTCACCAAGTGGTGGGGGCCCACCGCGGACCGGCAGATCGTGACGTTCCCCCTGAGCCGGGGCGAGGAGATCTTTGTTTTCGCCACGACGCCGCAGCAGGACTGGACCGAGGAAGGCTGGACGCTCGCCGGCGACATGAAGGAACTGCGCGCCGCCTACGCGGACTTCCACCCCGAGGCGCGCGCGCTGCTGGAGGCGTGCACCGAAGCCACCCGCTCGGCGCTGCACGTGCGCGAGCCGATGGCGCGCTGGTCGCAGGGGCGCGTCACCATCCTCGGCGATGCCGCGCATCCGATGGTCCCCTTCATGGCGCAGGGCGCGTGCATGGCGATCGAGGACGCAGTGGTGCTCGCGCGCGCGCTCGAGCACGCGCGTGGCGCCGACATTCCAGCCGCGCTGGAACGCTACGAGGGCGCCCGGCGCGAACGTACCGCGCGGGTGCAGCGCGGCTCGCTCGCCAACGACTGGCTCAAGGAAGGCGGCAACGCGGACTGGGTCTACGCCTACGACGCGTGGGCGGCGCCGCTCGGCAGCGTCGCCGCCGCCTGAGTCGAGTCGGACAAGGGGCGAACGCCGCAAGCGGCGCGGCGCTCGCCCGCGCTTCCGCTACTGCGTGCCGCGGGTGCCCTGCCCGGTCGCGCCGCCCGTGCCGAGCGCCCGCTCGAACTCCTGCGGCGAGAGCCGGCCGTTGCGGTCCTGATCCGCTCGCTCGAAGCCATTCGAGATGCGCGGCTCGGCGGCGGCCTCCGAGAGCGACACTTCGCCGTCGTTGTTGCTGTCGAGGCTGCGGAAGCTCGGCGCGTCGGCCGCGGACGTCCGTGCGCCTGCGCCCGAGGGCGAGGCCCCTTGCGCGGCGGTGCCCGGCGTCGCGGCCCGATCGCTCCGCTGGCCGGTGAGCCCCAGCGCCTGCAGCGTCTCGGCGTTCAGCTGGCCGGTGGCCTGAAGGCCCTGGGACTGCTGGAATCGCCGCAAGCCCTGCTGCGTCTCCGGGCCCCAGACGCCGTCCACCGGCCCGGCGTTCACGTCTCGTGCACGCAGCCGCTCCTGCACGCTGCGCACCAGATCCTCGCTCACCGGCTGCGAGGCCATCGCGCCGGACTGCTGACCGCCGGCCCGGGCACTGCCCGAGGACGACCGGTCGCCGAACATCGTGCCGCAGCCGGCGAGCGCCGCCGCAGCGGCGCCGACCACGACGAAGTGAAGCGATTTCGATGCCTTCATGGATTTCATCGCACGAATCCTCCAAGTGGGAACACCCGGTGTCACGCAAGGCGCGTACCGGGGCAGCGCCATGGGCCTAGAATCGGCCGGACATCGCGTAGGCACCGGAGGACCGGCGTGGAAGTGCAAGAACTGCATCGGGGTCGGCTGATCGACCACATTCAGCTCGTGGTGAAGGACATCGAAGCGAGCCGCCGTTTCTACACCGCGGCGCTCGGCGCCCTCGGCATCCCGATCGGCGGCGAAGCGGCCGACTACTTCTGGGCGGACGAGCTCTTCGTCTCGACCGCGGACAGCGCGGCCGCGCAGGGATCGCTCACCGGACGCGTCCACCTCGCCTTCCAAGCGGCGAGCCGCGAGATGGTCGAGCGGTTCCATCGGGCGGCGCTCGACGCCGGCGGCCGGGACCACGGTGCGCCCGGTCCGCGCCCGTATCATCCCGGCTACTACGCGGCATTCGTCCTCGACCCGGACGGCAACAACATCGAAGCGGTGCACCACGGACCGGCGGAGCGGTCGGCGGCCTCGGTGAAGATCACTTTCCCGAGCGAGTGACGCATGACCGGAGCGAACGGATCCCCCCGCACCGAGGACAACGTGATGGTCACCGTGATCCTCCGGCACCACCCCGGCCTCGTGCTCGACCAGATCCAGGCGACGCTGAAGGCCGCCGACTGGTGGGAAGCGTTCCCGCCGCCCGGCGTGCGCATCGTCTCGTGGGTGGTGGCGATGGGGTTCGGGCAGATCGCGACGTTCGAGCTGCCGCCGAAGCTCCTGCCGACGCTCAACGTCGAGCTCGAACGACGCGGCTGGGGCGTCTTCAAGACCGAGGTCTATCCCACCTACGACTTCGTGCCCGTGCGCGAACGCATCCGCGAGCGCGTCAGGCAAGGCGGTCAGTAGCGCCGCCGCCACGCGTGCATCAGGTCTTCCGCGACCGGCGCCAGAGCGAGTAGAGCCCGGTCAGCGCGAAGACCGGCCAGAGGCCGATGCACAGCATGACCCACGTCCCGCGGCCGTCGAGCGCGTCGCGCGCCTGCGTGCCGGTGTTGCGCGTCGTGCCCTCGCTGAAGAGGTGGCGCCGCGAGTAGGTGAGCAAGCCGAAGATGGCGCCCACCGCCAGAAACGACACGATCCACCAGTTCATGGCCGCGCTCCCGTCCCGAACGGCCAGTGTAGCAAGGGGGCGGCCGGGCCTCTGGTAGATTGGCCGCCCGAGCGTTTGCCGATCCCACCCCACGGAGAACGAGGATGCCGCAGGCCCGCCCGCGCAAGACGACCGTCCGGAAAGCAACCGTCCGGAAAGCGACCGTCCGGACAACCGCCGTCCGTTCCAAGGTGAGCAGGCGCGGCGCGCCGGCCGCCGCGGCCGCGAAGGCGCGCAGGGCCGCCGTCCTGGCGAAATCGAAGTGGGCCGGCCTCGCCCCCGGCCCGCAGAACTACACGCCGCTCTCGCCGGTGGTGTTCCTGCGCCGCACGGCGGAGATCTATCCGGATCGCGTGGCGGTCATCCATGGCGACCGGCGGATCACCTATGCGCAGCTCCAGGAGCGCGCGACGCGGCTCGCCTCCGCGCTCGCGCGCCGCGGCGTGAAGCGCGGCGACGTGGTGTCGGCGATGCTGCCCAACGTGCCGGCGATGATCGACGCGCACTACGGCGTGCCCATGCTCGGCGCCGTGCTGAACACGATCAACACCCGGCTCGATGCCGACACCGTCGCGTACATCCTCGAGCACGGCGAGGCGAAGGTCCTGATCACGGACCCGCAGTTCGCGGGCGTGGTCGGTCCGGCGCTGAAGAAGCTGCGCCGCAAGGTGTACGTGATCGACGTCGCGGACGCGCTCTACACGGGGCCGGACGAACGCCTCGGCGCCATCGAGTACGAGGACTTCCTCGCCGCCGGCGACCCGGACTTCAAGTGGTCGCTGCCCGCGAACGAGTACGACCCGATCGCGCTCAACTACACCTCGGGCACCACCGGGCGGCCGAAAGGCGTCGTGTACCACCACCGCGGGACGTTCATCGAGGCGATGGGCCACATCGCGGCGTGGCCGGTGCCGATGCATCCGGTGTATCTCTGGACGCTCCCGCTCTTCCACTGCAACGGCTGGGCGTTCGCCTGGACCACCGTGGCGATGGCCGGCACGCAGGTGTGCCTGCGCGCCGTCGATCCGGCACTGATCTTTCCGCTGATCGTCGAGCACGGCGTGACCCACATGTGCGGCGCGCCGACCGTGCTCACCATGCTCACCGGCGCGCCCGAGTCGCAGCGGCGCAGCTTCCCGCAGACGGTGCACATCCAGACCGGCGGATCGCCGCCGCCGGCGAAGGTGATCCAGGCGATGGAGATGCTGGGCTTCAAGGTCATGCACATCTACGGCATGACCGAGCTGCAGGGGCCCTCGACGCTCGCCGCGCCCCAGCCGCACTGGGCCGACCTGCCGCTCGAGGAACGCGCGAACCTCATGGCGCGCCAGGGGGTGCGCTATCAGGTGGTGGAGGGCCACATCGTCGGCGACCCGCGCACCTGCAAGCCGGTCCCGCAGGACGGCCAGACCATCGGCGAGATCCTCATCCAGGGCAACACCGTGATGCTCGGGTACCTCAAGGACGAGGCGGCGACGAAGGAGGCCTTCCACGGCGGGTGGATGCACACCGGCGACCTGGCGGTCTGGCACCCCGGCGGCTACATCGAGATCAAGGACCGCAAGAAGGACATCATCATCTCCGGCGGCGAGAACATCTCCAGCGTCGAGGTGGAGATCGCGCTCTACAAGCACCCGGCGACGCAACTCGCCGCCGTGGTCGCGCGGCCCGATGCGAAGTGGGGCGAGACACCGTGCGCGTTCGTGCAGCTCAAGCCCGGTGCGACGGCGACGGAGGCCGACTACATCGCGTGGTGCCGCGAGCACCTCGCCCGCTACAAGGTGCCGCGCACGGTCGTTTTCTGCCAGATCCCGACGACCGCGACGGGGAAGATCCAGAAGTTCGTGCTGCGGGAGACCGCGAAGACGCTGTAGCGCGGTCCGGCGCTCAGTAGAACACCTGCCCCACGTAGATCAGCAGCGCGCCGAACCCGGCGAAGGCGGCGAAGGGCAGCAGCCACACGAGCGCGCGCAGAACGGATGCCCGCGCGGGATCCTCGCGCACCTTCGCGATGGTGACGCGCACGAAGATCAGCCCGATCACGATGAACACCCAGCCGATCATGCCGAGCCAGAAGCCTTCGTCGAGCGCGCGCAGGTCCACGGCGGGTCGCGCGCGTCAGGGACGCAGGAAGCCATCGCGCAGGCGCTGCAACTCGGCCTGCAGCGCCTGGACCTCGGCGGCGGAGGGCGGATCGCCGGCGCTGCACCTCGGCACGGCGCGGAACGCGTCCCAGCTGCGCGATCCGTCGGACCGTGAGGCGACATACCGCGCAAGCGTCCCGTCGTCGAGCCACTGGACCTCGACGGTCTCGCTCCGGTCGCTCGCATCGCCGCCGCAATCCCGCACCGTGTCCGAGCGCTGCGCGGCGACCAGCTTGCCGTCGCCGAAAAGTGCGTCGTAAGCCCGCGCGCGTCTACAGGCACCCGGGCCCGCCTGCTCCGCGTAGATCGAGAGCCGCTGCACCACGGCGCCGGCCACGTCGCGCTGAAGGAGGTGGTTGCGCGACAACGTCCAGCCGGCGAGCGGGTCGGGCAGCGGCTCGCGCAGGCGGAAGCTGCGCTGGCCGGCGATCGCTCGCGTCGGCGGATCGCTGCTCGCATCGGAGGCCATGGTCTGGAAGAGCCCGGCCAGGCGGTGCCGCGGGCGGAACAGGTATCGGCCTTCGCCGAGCGCGCGGATGTCCGGATGACACTCGAACGTCGCGATCCGCATGGACCCTTGCGCATCGCTCCAGCGGAGCCGCAGCCGCCAGCCGAGGTCGAAGGCGCCGTAGCTCGCGAAGGCGGCACTCTCGTGCGCGCCGGAGTCCGGCACCGGATCGACGAGCCGCACGCGCAGGTCCGGCTGCGGACGGCCGGGGCCGGACGGCATCGGCACCAGCAGTTCGAGCGCGACGAGCCGATAGGACGCGTGTGCGGGATGGTCGCCGGGGACGCGGAAACGCATCACGCGGCCCTGCCGTTCGATCTCCGCGCCCTGCAGCGTGCGCGTCTGCCCGATCTCGAACAGCCGGCTGCCGATGGGCATGGTCCGCTCGCGGCGCGCGGTCACGCCGTCGATCAGCCGCGTCGGTCGATACGACGCCTCCACGACGAGGCGCGGATCGGCGAGCAGCGCGTCGAGGTCCGCGGGAGCGACGAGCCCGGCCACGTGCTGCACGTCCAGTTCCACCTCGAGCGTGCGCGCAAGCACCGGTGAGGCGGCGGCGCCCAGCACGATCAGCAGCGCGGCGAGCGCGCGCATCGGAGCGGTCCAATCATGCGCGGAATACTAGCGGCAGGATCGCGCCCGTGCAGAACCCGATCCACGCAGCGAGGCCGCCGCGCCCGATCAACGCACCTGCAGCACCAGCTTCCCGCGCAGATGCCGGGCGTCGCTGACCGCGTGCGCCGCACGCGCCTCGGGGAGGGGATAGGAGGTGATTTCGGGGAGGCGGATCGCGCCGTCGCGCACCAGCGCGACCAGCCGCTCCAGATGCGCACGATCGCGCCCGACCATCGGGCGCAGCGAGCGCACATCCGCGCGAGGCGAAGGCGGCGCGTTGTTGCCCGACGCAATGAACGCCGCCCGTCCGCCGGGCCGCAGCACGGCGAAGGACCGCTGCGTCACGTCGCCGCCGACCGTGTCGAACACCGCGTCGAGCCCCGCGAGCTTCTGCGTGAAGTCCTCGGTGCGATAGTCGATCACTTCGTCGGCACCGAGTTGCCGGACGTAGTCGTGGTTCGGCGCGCTCGCGGTCGTGATCACCCGCGCGCCGAGGTGCCGGGCAATCTGGATCGCGAAGCCCGCCACGCCGCCCGCGCCGCCCTGGATGAGAACGCGCTCGCCCGGCGCGAGCGCGAGCGTGTCCTCGATCGAGATCAGCGCGGTGAGACCCGCCAGCGCCAGCGCCGCGCACTGCGCATGCGAGAGCTCGTCCGGCTTGCGCGCGACGATCGCGGCCTTGATCGCAAGCCGTTCCGCGTACGCGCCTTCCTGGCCGCGATCGCAGACGCCAAAGACGGCGTCCCCGACCTGCAGGCCCGTCACCCCATCGCCGAGCGCAGCCACCACGCCGGAGAAGTCGCGGCCGGGAACGCAGGGAAGCTGCGACACCGCGCCGTAGCCCCCGGCGCGCAGCTTGGTATCCGCCGCGTTGACGCTTGCCGCGTGCACGTCCACCAGCAGTTCGCCGCGGCCGGGCTGCGGATCGGACACATCGCCGTACTGGAGCACCTCGGGACCGCCGTGGCGCATGAAGAAGATTGCTTTCACCCGTTCGTCCTTGCGAGTCGTTCGGGACGCAGGATAGCAGCGCTCGCGCGTGCCAAGCGCTTGATCCAGCTTAAGCTGGCGGGCGGGCGCCCGTCCTATCGTGACAACATGGGGTATTGTCGTTTGCCGCTGCTGCTCGCCGTGCTGGCTGCGACGCTTGGCGCGTGCGGCTCCGTGGCAGTCGCGCCGCCCGCGGACGAGGGGCCGCTCTTTCAACGCATCGACGCACGCGTGGGAACGTCGTACGCCTCCGCGGCCCGACTCGCCTACGTGACCAATCCGCTCATGCGGATCGACGTCGGCCAGTCGAGCGTTGCGCACTTCGAGAAGGCGTTCGGCGCGATGTTCCGGGAGACCGTGGCCCTGCCCGACTGGCCGCCCTGGCGTCACGAGACGCCGCCGGTGGATGGCGTGATCGAGCTGGAGCGTGGCGATGCCGAACTGGTCCTCGGCGACGACCTGAAGCGCCCCGACGTGGCGAGCGTGACGTATCGCGTATGCCTGTATGCCGCGGCCGGAACGGAAATCCGGTGCTGGACCGCGAGCGGACGGAGCAGCCATCAGCGCCGCATCGGCGAGTGCCTTGACCTGCGTGCCTGTTTCGTGCCGCAGATGGAGATGGCGATGCGAGAAGCGATCGCGCTGTTCCTGGTGGAAGCGGAGAAGGATGCCGCCGTCCGGCGATGGGCAGCGGGCCTTTCAGGAGAACGCCGGCCGTGAGCGCATGGAGGCGCATCCTCGCGCGGCTCGCGCTCGCGGTCGCAGGGCTGTTGGCGGCGCCTGCGCATGCGCAGTCCTCCGTCACGGTGGGCATCCTGGGCTGGCCGCTGGACCCAAGCGACACGCTGCATGCGCTGGTGAACGACGTCGAGCAGTGCCTCACGGCGCGCATCACCCAAACGGCGCCGGAAGTGCGCCTCCTGCCGCAGCGTGACGTGCGGAATGCGCTTTTCCCGCTGCTGGAACCAGCGACTCAGCCACGCGACGAGGCCGCCTTTGCAAGCATGCTGGCGCGGCCCGACGTGCGCGCCAGGCTACAGGGGCGCGGCGTGCGCTACCTCGTCGTGTTCGCCGGCGGCACGCGCAAGGCCGGCTGGGAGGGCGGCATTCTCTGCGGCGCCGGCATGGGAGGCGGCGGTTGCCTCGGCTTCGCCTGGCAGAGCGAGCACACCATGCTCGACGCGGCACTCTGGTCCATCCACGGCGACGCGCCGCTGAGCAGGCAGGCGGCGAAGGTGGAAGGCACGTCGGTCATGCCCGCATTCGGCCTGCCGATTCCGATCATGGCGCGGACGCGTTCCGAGGCATGCGAGGAACTCGGCACGCGCCTCGCGAACGCGATTCGAGCCTCGGCAACCAAGCCGCGCGACTAGGGCTGTGCGAGCAGGTCGGTCAGCGTGCGCTCGATGTCCGCCGCGAGGCGCTTGAGGGCCTCGCTCGTCACGCGGGTGATGAGCTCCTCGCTCGGCCAGACGAACGTGCGGTCGGTCGCCGCGGCCGTCACGGCGCGATCGCGACCACCCACACGCAGGACCAGCTCGATCTTCGCGTCGATGTCCCAGTAGATCGGCGTGGACGGCGTGGTGATGTCGAACACGCGGATGCCGCACAGGACGGTCTGCGGCTCGGTCGATCCGCGACGCGCGGCGACCTCGTCCGCCTTGGCCTGCACGATCGCACGAACGATCTCCGGCGCCGGCGGCTGCAGATCGATCTTCCCGAGCGATGCCCCGAGCGCCGTCCGTTCCATCGCGGCTTCCCTGCGGATGTCGGTGACTTCGACTTTCACACGCCCCGGCACCGACGCGGCGGCGGGGCCGACGATCTGCGCGGCGTCGATCCTGATCGGAAGGCCTTCCGGGGGTGCGGTCGAGCAGCCGGCCACGAGGGCCGCGAGCAGGGCGATGACGAAGCGGCCGGCGGGTCGAGCGAGCATGTCGCGACGTAATGGCCAATCGAAAGGAAATCACACATCGGGAAGCATAACGCGGCGTGCGGCCTCAGTTCCTGCGGGCGTCAGCCTCCCAGGTCTCGCCTCCCACTCTCGAAACGAAGAACGAGATCCGGTCACCGGTGATGCGCCCCTCGTACTGATCAATCACGTCCACCCGGGTCTCCGGGTGGCCGGCCAGCGTCAGCATTGATCGCTTCGTCTTGAACGACACGCGGTCACCCTTGACGCGGCCATCGTAGATCGAGGACTGCCGCCTCAGCCAGTTGTCCATGACCAAGTGCGGCGGGTAGTCGACTTCGGTTTCTCCCACGATCGTGTCATCGATCTGGTTGAGCCGGATGACGGTCCGGAAGGTCTTCGGACCCTCCTCGATCAACCAGGTGCCGCTCACGACCGCTTGCACTGGTTTCGCTGCATCGACTTTGGGTCTAGCGTCCGGGCGTTGCTGCGAAACGTAGACAGAGGCGATCACGACGACCAGCGCCGCAGTCAGTCCCGCGAGCACGGCGCCGATGCCTCGCGCTCCGCGGTCGGATCGAGCCATGTTGGAAGGCGCTGCGGTCCGGGTGGCGTCGTTCGACCCGCGGTCCATATCGACGAGGGCCTGGATGGCCGCGAACAGCGCCTGACACCCCGGATGTGCGGGATCGCCGTTCCAGTTCATCAGCGATGCTGCCTGAATGCGCCGGAACTCGAGGGGGAGCTTCACCTCTTCGAGCAAGGCCGGCGCGAGGATACCCCGTTCCGCGCCTGCGCCGGCTTCGTTCCGGACCCACGCGGAGGAGACCGAGTGCCGCGACCAGAGAACGACCACGCATCTAGCGTCATCGATCGCTTGTTCGATCTCCCGATCGAACGATTGCCCGACGTGAACTCGGCGATCCCACCAGACCGACCACCCGTGCTGCTCCAGCACGCGCGCAAGCGCGTCCGCAACCGCTACGTCCTCGCGCGCGTAGCTGATGAAGATGTCCGCCACGTCCCGTCGCTCCGTCGTCGCCCGGGAGACCCCTGCTCGGGCCCTAGCGTAACTCGGCGCGCCGAGGAACGCAGGACGCGCGCCGAAGATCGGAATGTGTGTTAGCCTCCCGCTCGCATGATTCTCAAGCAGTGAGCAGTCCCTACCTTCTCCGCCGCAACCCGGCGGCGCCTGCAGTGACCGTCCTTCCTACTTGATCATCCCGCCCGTCTGCGCGCCTCGGTCAGGCCGCACCATCGCAATCGAGCAAGGAACGACGAATGTCTACAGGTACCGTGAAGTGGTTCAACGACGACAAGGGCTTCGGATTCATCACGCCGGATGACGGCGGCAAGGATCTCTTCGCCCACCACACCGCCATCCAGATGGACGGTTTCAAGTCGCTGAAGGAAGCGCAGAAGGTCAGCTTCGATGTCGTGCAGGGCGCCAAGGGACCGGCGGCCGCGAACATCCGGGCGATCTGAAGCCCCGCGCGGCGCACGCCGCGCCCGCAACGAAAAAGCCCGGTCTCCCGGGCTTTTTCATTTTCGGCGCACGCTGTCGCGGTCAGGCCGCCACGTCGTACCGATCGTTGTCCATCACCTTCGCCCACGCCGCCGCGAAGTCGCGCGCGAACTTCTCCTTCGCGTCGGCGGCGCCGTACACCTCCGCCAGCGCGCGCAGCTGCGAGTGCGCGCCGAAGATGAGGTCCACGCGCGTGCCGGTCCACTTCAGCGCGTTCGACTTGCGGTCGCGACCCTCGTACACGCCTTCCTCGCCCGCCTTCGGCTGCCACTGCGTGCCCATGTCGAGCAGGTTGACGAAGAAGTCGTTGGTCAGCGTCCCCGGTCGCGTGGTGAACACGCCATGCTTCGCCCCGCCCGTGTTCGCACCGAGTACGCGCAGGCCGCCGAGCAGCACGGTCATCTCCGGCGCCGTCAGGCGCAGGAGTTGCGCGCGATCGACCAGCGCCTCCTCCGGCATCATGAACTGCTGCCGCGTCGTGCTGATGTAGTTGCGGAAGCCGTCGGCGCGCGGCTCGAGCGCCTTGAAGGACTCGACGTCGGTCTGGTCCTGCGACGCGTCCATGCGCCCCGGCGTGAACGCCACCTTCAGGTCGATGCCGGCATCCTTCGCCGCCTGCTCGACCGCGGCGCCGCCGCCGAGCACGATGAGGTCCGCGAGCGAGACCTTCTTCCCGCCGGCAGCCGAGGCGTTGAAGTCCTTGCGGATGCCTTCGAGCGTCTGCAGCACCTTCGCGAGCTGCCCGGGCTCGTTCACTTCCCAGTCCTTCTGCGGCGCGAGGCGGATGCGCGCGCCGTTGGCGCCGCCGCGCTTGTCCGAGCCGCGGAAGGTCGAGGCCGACGCCCACGCGGTCGAGACGAGCTGCGCCACGGAGAGGCCGGAGGCGAGGATCCGCGACTTGAGCGATTCGATGTCGCGCGCGTCGATCACCGGATGGTCGCGCGCCGGAATCGGATCCTGCCAGAGCAGCGTTTCCTTCGGCACCAGCGGGCCGAGATAGCGCTGGATCGGCCCCATGTCGCGATGGGTGAGCTTGAACCAGGCGCGCGCGAAGGCATCGGCGAACTGATCGGGGTGCTCGTAGAAGCGTCGCGAGATCTTCTCGTAGACGGGATCGAAGCGCAGCGCGAGGTCGGTGGTGAGCATCGTCGGCACGTGCTTCTTGGACGGGTCGTGCGCGTCGGGGATGTCCGCGGGCGCGTTCTTCGCCCGCCATTGCTTGGCGCCGGCTGGGCTCTTCGTGAGTTCCCACTCGTACTTGAACAGGTTGTCGAAGAAGTGGTTGCTCCACTTCGTGGGCGTCTGCGACCAGGTGACCTCCGGGCCGCCAGTGATCGTCTCGGCGCCGAAGCCCTTGCCGTGGCGGCTCTTCCAGCCCAGGCCCTGGTCCTCGATCGCCGCGCCTTCGGGCTCGGGCCCCAGCACCGACGGATCGCCCGCGCCGTGCGCCTTGCCGAAGGTGTGGCCGCCGGCGATGAGCGCGACCGTTTCCTCGTCGTTCATCGCCATGCGGCGGAAGGTCTCGCGGATGTCCTTCGCCGCGGCGACCGGATCGGGATTGCCGTTCGGGCCTTCCGGGTTCACGTAGATGAGGCCCATCTGCACCGCGCCCAGCGGCTCCTGCAGCTGGCGCTCGCCGCTGTAGCGCTCGTCGCCGAGCCAGGTGCCTTCCGGGCCCCAGTAGAGCTCCTCGGGTTCCCACACGTCGGCGCGGCCGCCGGCGAAGCCGAACGTCTTGAAGCCCATCGACTCCAGCGCGACGTTGCCGGCGAGGATCATGAGGTCGGCCCAGGAGATGCTGCTCCCGTACTTCTGCTTGATCGGCCACAGCAGGCGCCGCGCCTTGTCCAGATTGGCGTTGTCCGGCCAGCTGTTCAGCGGCGCGAAGCGCTGCTGCCCGGCGCCCGCGCCGCCGCGGCCGTCGGTGATGCGATACGTGCCGGCGCTGTGCCAGGCCATGCGGATGAAGAGACCGCCGTAGTGGCCGAAGTCGGCGGGCCACCACTCCTGCGAGTCGGTCATGAGCGCGTGCAGGTCCTTGATGACGGCATCGAGGTCGAGGCGCTTGAACGCCTCGGCGTAGTCGAAGCCCTCGCCCATCGGATCGGACAGGGTGGAGTTGGTGTGCAGGACGCCGAGGTTGAGCTGCTCGGGCCACCAGTCCCGGTTGGTGCGGACACGGGTGCGGGAGCCGTGCGGGAACGGGCACTTGCCCGCGGCCTTGTCTTCGGGTGCGTTCATCCACTCCTCCTGTCAAAGAAACGCCGGAGACCGCAGTCTCCGGGCCTTGGACGCGCCCATCCAACGCGTTGTTCCGAAGAGCGCAATCGATTTTCTCGATTGTGGAGCGTAAGGATGTCGTTTCCTCGAGCGCCGCCCCCGACCGGCGGGGGCACGTGCACCCGACCAGTTGAAACGCGAACGATTCTCAATTACTCTCCCACTGCATTCTGATCGACGCCCGCCCGGGCGGTGCGTCGGTCCGCCCGGATAGCCAGCCGTCGCCCTCGCGGGTCTCGCCAGCCAATCCCCGACGATCACATCCAGGGAGAGGTTGATGGCGACCCGACAAACGCCTGCGCGCCGCCGTTGCGCATTCATGGCGGCCGCACTGTTCACGCATCTCGCGACCCACGCCACGCATTCGGCCGCCCAGGGCACGGCGTCTGCACCCGACGGGGCGGTCACGCTGCCCACGGTGCGCGTCGAGGCGAGCGCAGACGCCTCGGCCGAAGGCCTGTCGCCGGCATTCCCGGGCGGACAGGTCTCGCGCGGCGCGCGCGCCGGCATTCTCGGCACCCGCGACAACATGGAAAGCCCGTTCTCCACGACCGGGTACACGAACGAGCTCATCCAGGACCGGCAGGCGCGCAGCGTCGGCGAGGTGCTGCTCAACGATCCGACGGTGCGCGTCGCGCGCGGCTTCGGCAACTTCCAGGAGTCCTACTTCATCCGCGGCTTCATCCTCAACTCGGATGACATCGCCTTCAACGGTCTGTACAGCCTCCTCCCGCGCCAGTACATCGCGACCGAACTCTTCGAGCGCGTCGAAGTGCTGCGCGGCCCGTCCGCGTTCCTGACCGGCATCAAGCCGGGCGGCAGCGGCATCGGCGGTGCGATCAACCTGCTGCCCAAGCGTGCGCCCAGCGAGCCGCTCAATCGCCTGACGGTCGGCACCGGCAGCGGCCCGTTCGGCAGCTTCGCGGCGGACCTGGCGCGCCGCTTCGGTCCGGACGGCTCGACCGGCCTGCGCGTGAACGCGGCCTATCGCGACGGCGGCACGGCCGTGGACAACGAGGAGAACACGCTCGCGCTCCTGGCTGTGGGGCTCGACTGGCGCGGCGACAAGGCGCGCCTCTCGGGCGACCTCGGCTGGCAGGACAACCGCCTGCGGGAGACGCGGCCCAACGTGACGCTTGGCGCCGGCGTGACCACCGTGCCCGAGGCGCCGCGCGGAAGGGCCAACTTCGCGCAGCCCTGGACCTACTCGAACGAGAAGGACCTCTTCGGCACGTTGCGCGGCGAAGTGGACCTCAACCTCGGCGTGACGCTCTATGGAGCCTACGGCCTCCGGCGCAGCGACGAGGCCAACTCGCTCGCGAACCTCACCGTCACCGACGGCGCGACCGGCGCGGCCACCAACAGCCGCTTCGACAACACGCGCGAGGACCGCGTCGACACCGGCGAGGCCGGCGTGCGCGGCCGCTTCCGTACCGGGCCGGTCGGTCACGAGTGGGTGGTGGCGGCCTCGTGGTTCCAGCTCGAGACCGACAACGCGTTCGCCTGGAATTTCTTCACGCCGCAGGCGACCAATCTCTACAACCCGGTGCTCTCGTCGCAGCCCGCCTTCAGCGCCAATGCCCTGCGCGGCAACGGCCTCGATGCTCCGGCGCTGACCACGCGCACGCGCCTGTCGAGCACCGCGATCGGCGACACGCTCTCCTTCCTCGACGATCGCCTGCTGGTGACGCTCGGCGTGCGCTACCAGAAGCTCGACATCGCGAACTTCGCCTACGACACCGGCGCCCAGACCAGCCGCTACGTCGAGACGCGCGCGAGTCCGATGGTCGGCGCGGTGTACCGGGTCGCGAAGCCGCTCTCGGTCTATGCGAATTACATCGAAGGTCTGACGCAGGGCGAGACGGCGCCGAGCACCGCAGCCAACCGCGGCGAAGTGCTCGCCCCGTACGTCTCCGAGCAGACGGAGGTCGGCCTGAAGTGGGACACGGGCCGGCTCGGGGGCGGACTCGCGCTCTTCTCTACCGAGCGCCCGCGCTCGCTGCTGACGCCGACCAACGTGTTCACCAGCAGTGGCGAGGACCGCCATCGCGGCGTCGAGCTCACCGCCTTCGGCGAGGCTACGCGGCACCTGCGCGTCCTCGGCGGCGTGACCTGGCTCGACGCGGAGCAGACATCCACCGGCGTGGCGGCGACCGAAGGCAAGCGCGTCATCGGCGTGCCGCGCTTCCAGGCGACCATCGGTGCCGACTGGACCGTCCCCGGGGTGCCGCAGCTCGTGCTCGACGCGCGGGTGATCCACACCGGCAGCCGCTACGCGAACGCCGCCAACACGCTCGACGTGCCCGGGTGGACGCGACTCGACCTCGGCGTGCGCTACCTCGCCCAGCTGGGCGGCCGCGTGGTGACGCTGCGGGCCCGCGTCGACAACGTGACCGACGCGGACCACTGGTCCTCGGTCGGCGGATTCCCCGGGCAGGGGTATCTCGTGGCCGGGGCGCCGCGCACGTTCCTCTTTAGCGCCTCGGTCGACCTCTGAGGCGCGCCATGTCGCCGCTCGCCCTCCGCCGCTGGAGCTGGGTGCACCGCTGGACGAGCCTCGTCTGCACCGCGTTCCTGCTCATGCTCTGCATCACCGGGCTGCCGCTCATCTTCCACGACGAGATCGACCGGCTCATGGAGGGCGACCCGACGCTGCCGCCGGTGGCGGCCGGGACGCGCGAACGGACGCTCGACGAGGTCGTCGCCGCCGCGGTCGCCGCCTACCCCGGCGAGCGTCCGCTCTTCATGAGTTTCGACGACGACCGTCCGGTGGCGAACGTCACCACCGGACCGTCCGTCACTGCGGAGCGCGAGCAGATGCACCTCACGGCGATCGATCGCCGCACCGGCGAGATCGTCGGCAGGATCGAGGAGGACGGGTTCATGCACGTGATCCTCCGCCTGCACGTGGACATGTTTGCCGGCCTGCCCGGCAAGCTGTTTCTCGGCTTCATGGGGGTGCTGTTCCTCGTCGCGACGGTGTCGGGGGTCGTGCTCTACGCGCCCTTCACGCGCCGGCTCCGGTTCGGCACGGTGCGCGTCGCGCGCAGCCGGCGCACCACCTGGCTCGACTGGCACAACGTGCTCGGCATCGCGACGCTGATGTGGGTGTTCGTCGTGGGCCTGACCGGCGTCATCAACACCCTGTCGGAGCCGCTCGTGGCCCTCTGGCGCGCGGATCGGCTCGCCGCGCTCACCGCGCCGTACGCCGGCCAGCCCGTCCCCGGCGAGCTCGCGTCCCTCGACAAGGCGATGGCAGCGGCCCTGCAGGCCGCTCCGGGCATGACCCCGCAGTTCGTCGCCTTTCCGGGGGTCCGGTTCAGCAGCAACCATCACTATGCGATCTGGATGCGCGGGACCACGCCGGCGACCCGTCAGCTCTTCACGCCGGCGCTCGTGGATGCGCGCACCGGCAAACTCACCGCCATCAGCCCCATGCCCTGGTACATGCTCGCGCTGCGGCTGTCCAAGCCGCTGCACTTCGGCGACTACGGGGGCCTGCCGCTCAAGGTGCTGTGGGCGGTCCTCACCGTCGCAAGCATCGTCATCCTGGCAAGCGGGCTCTACCTGTGGGCGGTGCGGCGGCGCTACGCCTCGGCGAGCGAGGACGTCCCCGACGAGCCCGACGCGTCCGTCGCGACGCCGGGCCACGGGCTCCCGGAGGCGCCGCGTTGAACCGGACCCGCGAGCGCACGCTCGGCGAGATCTTCGCCATCCCGATCGTGCTGGCCCTCGCGAGCGCGGTCGGGCTCATCGCCGCGCTGGTGGGCGACGGCCTGTTCGACGTCGTCTCGTGGATTGCGCTCGGCACCGTCGCGGGCGTGCCGGTGTGGGCGTACGTTCGTCCAACGACGACCCGTGTGTGACGCGGGGTCGCCCGCCGGGGTTGATTCTCCTTGGGCGGGGGCGGACTGCTTCCCGCAAGTCACCGCCTCGCGTACAGTGCCGCAACCCACTCGACGAACGCGTGCAGCCGCGCCGAGCGATCGCGCCGGCGCGGCCACATCGCGTAGATCGGCAGCGGCGGCACCTTCCAGTCCGGCAGCACGGCGCGCAATGCGCCGGCCTCGAGCATCGCGCGCACGTTGACGCTCAGCGGCAACTGCGCGAGGCCCAGGCCCGCGAGGGTGGCGGCGAGGAAAGTGTCCGCGTCGTTGCACGCCACGCTCGACTCGCCCAGCAGGCTCACCGACTCGCCGTCGCGTTCGAACTCGTTCTCGAACGTGCGCCCGGTCTTCGCGGAAAAGAAGTTCACGAAGCGATGGCCGTCGAGCTCGCTCGCCGACGACGGCACGCCATGCCGCTCCAGGTACGCCGGCGCGGCGCAGGTCGCGACCGGCAGCTCGGTGAGCTTGCGCGCGACCAGGCTCTCGTCGTGCAGCAGGCCGCCGCGGATCACGCAGTCGACGCCTTCCATGAGCAGCTCCACTGGCCGGTCGGTGCTGCCCAGCTCCAGCCGGATGTCCGGATAGCGCGCGAAGAAGTCGGGCAGGGCCGGTGCGATGACGTGACGGCCCGCTGCGGCGGCCACATCCACGCGCAAGCGCCCGCGCGGCGTGCCGCGGGAGGCACCGACGTCGCTCTCGGCGTCGTCGAGATCGAGCAGCAGCCGGCTCGCCCGCTCGTAGAACGCGGCGCCCTCCGGCGTGAGCGTGACGCGGCGCGTGGTCCGGTGCAGCAGCGTGCATCCGAGGCGCGATTCGAGCGCCTGCATCGTCTGCGTGATGCTGGAGCGCGGCAGGTCGAGCGTGTCCGCGGCGCGGGTGAAGCTGCGCAGCTCGGCGACGCGCACGAAGACTTCGAGCATTCGAAAACGGTCCATGGCCACCCCAATCCCGAGCCGCGATTATCCGGCGCACCGCCGGAATATTGTTCGCCCGCCATGAACACTGCCGACGGCGGCGATGCATCGATCGGGCGTCCGACTCTGCCTAAGGTGGCGGACATCGTGGCCGCGCCGGCCACTTCCTCCTGGAGCACGCGATGTCCCGACCGATCCCCGCCCCGCGCCGCCTCGGCGCAGCCGGCCCCCTGGTGTTTCCGATCGCGCTCGGCGCGATGGGCATGTCGCGCATGTACGGCGCCACCGACGATGCCGAAAGCCTCGCCACGCTGCATGCCGCCATCGAGCGCGGCGTCACGCTGATCGACACCGGGGATTTCTACGGCAGCGGCCACAACGAGGCGCTGATCGGGCGGGCGATCGCCGGCCGCCGCGATCGCGTGCTGCTATCCGTGAAGTTCGGCGCGCTGCGCGACCCGTCCGGCGGCTGGACCGGCGTGGACAACCGTCCGGTCGCGATCCGCAACTTCCTCGCCTATTCGCTGCAGCGGCTGGGCGTGGACCACGTGGACATCTACCGGCCCGCCCGTCTCGACCCGACCGTGCCCATCGAGGACGTCGCCGGGGCGATCGCCGACCTCGTGAAGGCGGGCTACGTTCGCCACTTCGGGCTGTCGGAGGTCGGGGCCGACACCATCCGGCGCGCGCACGCGGTGCACCCCGTCGCCGACGTCCAGATCGAGTACTCGCTCATCAGCCGCGGACCCGAACGCTCGATCCTGCCCACGCTGCGCGCGCTCGGCATCGGCCTCACCGCCTACGGCGTGCTCTCGCGCGGCCTGCTGAGCGGGTCGAAGCCCAGCGGCCCGACCGACTTCCGCGCCTATCTGCCGCGCTTCACCGGCGACAACGCCGCGCACAACCAGCGCATCGTCGACACGCTCGCCGCGGCAGCGCGCGCCCGGGGCGTCATGCCGTCCCAGCTCGCCATCGCTTGGGTGCTGTCGCAGGGTTCGGACATCGTGCCGGTGATCGGCGCGCGACGGCCCGCCCAGCTCGACGAGGCGCTCGGCGCGTTGACGCTATCGCTCACGCCGGAAGATGTCGCGGCGATCGAAGCGGCCGTCCCCGCGGGAGCGGTCGCAGGGACGCGCTACGACGCGCATCAGATGGCGGCGCTGGACAGCGAGAAGACGCCGTGAGCGCGCTCCCGCCGCCGTGTCGCGCTACCTCGCCGCGATCGCCGAGATCTCGATGGCCACGTCCCGCGGCAGCCGCGCGACCTGCACGGTGGCGCGCGCGGGCGGCTTGTCCTTGAAGTAGGTCGCGTAGACCGCGTTCATGCGCTGGAAGTCGTTCAGGTCCTTCAGGAACACGGAGGTCGAGACCACGTCGTCCATGGACATGCCCGCCGCCACCAGCACGGCCTTCAGGTTCTCGAGGACGAGCCTGGTCTGCTCCTCGATGGTGCCGGTGACGAGCTGGTTGGTGCGTGGATCGATGGGGATCTGTCCCGCGAGGTAGAGCGTGTTGCCGACCCGGATCGCCTGCGAGTACGGGCCGATCGCCGCCGGCGCGTCCTTGGTGGCGATCACCTCCTTGCCGGTCGTGGCACAACCCGCGAGGAACGCGGCGCACAGCGTTGCAAATGCGAGCTTGTATTGCGACGAACGCCTCATGACTCCCTCCTGAAAGTACTGCCGAGTGTGACCGTCGACGCCGTGCTCAGGACGGTCGATCCCGAGCGCCGCGCCGCGACGGTCCCGTGAACCGGAGCTGCACGGCGATTCCCGCAACGACCAGCGCGGCGTAGGCCAGGGCGCTCCAGAGCGGCTGGAGCCCGAGCACGGAGACGATGAGCGCTGCGCCGACGAGCGACGAAACCACCACGATCGCCGTGTCCATGAGCACCGCGGCGAGGATCGCGGCGATCAGGCCGCCGACCAGGAACGCGGCCACTTCGAACGATCCCGGCGCGAAGCGCTGCACGGCGACGAGCGCGAGATAGCCGCCCGCATAGAAGCCGGCGAGCGCGAAACCGACCCGCTGGAGGAGGATCGCGAGCACCGCGCCGATCACGCCGGCCCCGATGGCGAGCGCCCAGACCAGCCACGTCGGCTGGTCCGCGGCGAGCGTCCTCGCGAGCTCGATGCCGAGATAGAAGCCGGCGACGGCGACGAACAGCCAGAACAGCTTCCGGCCGAGCAGGAGGAGCAGGGCGCCTGCGACGAGGTCGATGATCGGCGGCATGGCCGCGTCAATCTACTGCATCTGGCCCACAATGGCTCGCCGACGGGCCACGTCCGATGGACCGGCGCCGGCGAGAACATGGAAACCGAGCACCGCTACCCGTCCGACGATCGCCCGGCCGTCGCCTACCGGCGCTTGCGCTGCCCGACGCCGACCGGCCGGCTGCCGCTCGTGCTGATCCACGGCGCGGCGAGCAACCTCACGCGCTGGTCGGAGTTCGTCGCCGACCCGCGGCTCGCCGCCGGACGCGACCTCCTGCGGCTCGACCTGCGCGGGCACGGCGGGTCGATCGATCGCGGGCCCGCCAGCCTCGAGATCTGGGCCGACGACATCGCCGGCATCCTCGACCAGGAAGGGATCGACCGCGCCGTGCTCCTCGGCCACTGCCTGGGCGCGAGCGTGGCGGTCACCTTCGCGGCCCGTCACCCCGCACGCAGCGGCGGGCTGATCCTGATCGAGCCGATGATGCACGCCGCGCTCACCGGCAAGCTCGGCCGGGTGCGGCGGTTCACGCCGATCCTGCGCGTCCTGATCGGCGGCATCCGGCTGCTGAACCGCCTCGGCCTGCACCGGCGCACACTCGGCTCGCTCGATCTGCGCGCGCTGGACGAGGCCTACCGTGCGCGGCTCGCGGAGCCCGGCGGACGCGCCGCGCTCGAAGCGCGCTACGCATCGATCCGCGAGGACCTGGACACGATGCCGATCGTCGCGTACCTGCAGGACCTGGTCGAGACGGTGCGGCCCGTACCGCTCGAACGCGTGCACGTCCCGGCGCTCGTGCTGCTGTCGCGGGCGCGCACCTTTGCCGACGCCGAGCGCACGCACGTCGAGCTGGGGCGCCTGCGGGGCGCGGAGATCCGGACCCTCGAGGCGGCGCACTGGATTCCTACCGAGCAGCCGCGCGAGATGCGCGAGGCGATCGAGGCGTGGCTCGCGCGGATCGGGCTGTAGTGCTCAATCCACCTTGATGCCCGCCTTCTTCACCAGCTTGCTCCGCTTCGCCGTCTCCGCCTTGACGTGCCCGTGCCCCCGCTCGTGTACGCGATGCTCCCCCTCGCGCGGTCGTTCGCGAAACGAGGGTACCGGAGGCGGGAGGAGGGTCCATCCATGGGACCGGTGCTCCCGCCGGTCACGCGGCTTTCCAGACAGGGAGCATGCGGCTGGCAGGCCCGCGCCTTGCTATCGCCCGCGCGACGCCACTCGACATCCCCCCGTGAAGCAGCTGCCGCTCCTCGCCCTCGCCGTGGCACTCGCCGCGTGCACCACCGCCTCGGGCCCCGTCACCGATCACTTCGACGGCACGCGCTTCCACAACCCCGGGTTCGTCAAGGAAAGCTCGGTCGCCGGCTACCTGCGGCTGCGGATGACGACCGCGCAGCCGGAGTGGCCCGCCCACGTCCCTGTCGCCGCCACGCCGCAGCTCGCGGCCCGCATCGAGGGGGACGAGATCCACGTCACGATGATCGGTCACGCCACGCTGCTGCTGCAGACCCGCGGGATGAACGTGCTCACCGACCCGATCTGGTCGGAGCGTGCCTCGCCGCTATCCTTCGCGGGGCCCAAGCGGATCACGCCTCCGGCGGTCGCGCTCGAGAAGCTCCCGCCGATCGACCTCGTGCTGATCTCGCACAACCACTGGGACCATCTCGATCTGCCGACGCTGCGCGCGCTCGACGCCGCGTTCCGTCCGCGCGTCATCGTGCCGCTCGGCAACCGGGCGCTGGTGGCGGAGGCCATGCCGGGCTCGCTGGTGAGCGAGCACGACTGGGGCGACGTCGTGCCGGCGGGCGCGCTCCGCGTGCACGTGCTGCCGATGCTGCACGGGTCCGGGCGCACCCCCTTCGACCAGCAGCGCACGCTCTGGGCGGCATACCTCCTCGACAGCGGCGCCACGCGCGCCTACTTCGTCGGCGATGCCGGGTACGGACGCGGCGTGCACTTCAAGGCAGCCGCCGCAAAGCTGGGTCCGATCGACATCGCGCTGCTGCCGATCGGCGCCTACGAGCCCGCATGGTTCATGGCCGACAGCCACATGCGGCCGACGGAAGCGGTCCAGGCCCTGCTCGATTCCGGTGCGCGACTTGGCGTCGCGCACCACTTCGATACTTTCCAGCTGGGGTTCGAGGCGTACGGCGCGGCCGCCGTCGAGATGGCGCGGGCGCTGTCCGACGCCGGACAGCCCCGCGGCCGCATGGTGGCGCTGCGCGCAGGGGAGTCGCTGATCGTGCGGCCGGTGGAAACGCCGCACGGGAACGACGCGGGGCGAGGCCCGGCCGCACCCCCCGGTCGCTGACACCGCAGGCTCACTTCATCGCGCATTCCTGCACGTACGCGTCGCCGTGGCTCGCGAACACGGTGCCGATCTTCTTGTTCACCAGCCGGCCCTGGCCATCCTTCGCGACCACGCGCAGGTAGTACGTCTGGATCGGATACTGGTTGCGGTTGAACTTGAAGTCGCCGCGCACGCTCTTGAAGTCCGCGGCGGCGAGCGCCTTGCGCAGCGCCTCCTTGTTGTCGAGATTGCCCTTCACCCGCCGGACGGCCGAGTCGATGAGCAGCGCCGTGTCGTAACCCTGGGCCGCGAAGACGGACGGCAGCCGGTTGTACTCCTTCTCGAACGCCGCGACGAACTTGCGGTTCGCGTCGTGGTCGAGATCGAGCGACCAGTGCGCGGTGTCGAAGAGGCCGAGCATCGGGTCGCCGACCGCGCGGATGATGTCCTGGTCGGCACCGAAGCCGGGGAGGATGAGCTGGATGTCCTTCGACAGCCCCGCCGCGACGAACTGCTTGATGAAGTTGATTCCCATGCCGCCGGGCAGGAAGATGTACATCGCCTCGGGCTTCGCCGCGCGCACGTGGGCGAGCTCCGCCGAGTAGTCGAGCTGGCCGAGCTTCGTGTACACCTCGTCGACCACCTTGCCCTTGAAGAAGCGCTTGAAGCCGGCGAGCGAGTCCTTGCCCGCCTGGTAGTTGGGCGCGAGCAGATAGACGTTCTTGTAGCCCTTGTCGGTGGCATGCTGCCCCGCGGCTTCGTGATAGGCGTCGTTCGGCCAGGAGGCGACGAAGAAGAACGGGCTGCACTGCTTGCCGGCCAGCGGCGAGGGCGCCGCGTTCGGGCTCACGTAGAACGTCTTCTGGTCGATCGCCGACGGCAGCACGGCGAGCATGATGTTGGAGAACACGATGCCGGTGAGGAAATCGACGCGATCGCGCTTCAGCATCCGGTCCGCGAGCTGCTTGCCGGCTTCGGGGTTGAACTGGTCGTCGCCGACCAGCACTTCGGCAGGCAGGCCGCCGAGCTTCCCGCCGTTCATCTTCACCGCGAGGTTGAATCCGTCGCGGATGTCCAGGCCGAGCGCACTGCTCGGACCCGAGAGCGTGGAGATGAAGCCGACCTTGACGCTGTCCGCGGCGATCGCGGAGCAGGCCACAGACATGCCGAGGACGAGGGCCGCAAGCTGGCGTTTCATGCGCGTTCTCCTGTGAACAGAAACGATCGGGGTGTCCGCCGCCGGGGAGATGCGGTTCTTGTTCGAGGCCCTGCAGCGCCGGGAACGCCCATTCTAGGCCGGGATCCCGCCGGCAGCGGCGCGTGTCGCCGCGCGGATGAACCGCGGGCCGCTTGACTAAGCCGACCCCAGCCAAAAGAATGCCTCTCGTTCGCATCGCGATGACGAGGGGAAACGGATGCCTGCTGAAATCGAGCTCCACGAGCTCGGCGGACGGGAGGGCAAGCGCTACAGCCTGTTCTCGTGGCGCACGCGCCTGGCGCTCGCGCACAAGGGGCTCGCGTTCGAAAGCCGCCCGGTCAAGGTCACCGACAAGGCCGCGATCGCGTTCAGCGGCCAGAAGCGCGTCCCCATCATCCGCCACGGCGACGAGGTCGTCTTCGACTCGTGGCGCATTGCCGAGTATCTCGAGGCGACGTTCCCGGACCGCCCGACGCTCTTCGCCGGCGCGGGCGGTCAGGCGGTCTCGCGCTTCGTGAACCACTGGGCCGACCGAACGATGATTCCCGCGCTCGCGCCCTGCGTGGCCCCGTACGTCGGCGAATGCCTCGAGCCCGACGACGCCGCGCACATCCGCGCCGGCATGGAGAAGGGCTTCGGGCGGACGCTCGAAGAGATGGCCGCGGCACGCGAGACGGGCGTGAAGCGCTTCCAGCAGACGATCGAGCCGTTGCGTGCGCAGGTGAAGAGCCAGCCGTTCATCGGCGGCGAGACGCCGCTCTACGCCGACTACGTCGCGGCGAGCCCGCTGCAATGGGCACGCGTCACCTGCGCGCTGCCGGTGCTTGCGCCCGACGATCCGGTGGCCGCCTGGTTCGAGCGCGTGCTGGACCTGCACGGCGGCTTCGCCCGCGCCGAGCCGGCCCGGGCGGCATGACGCACGCGGGCCCGCGATGATCCGCATCGACTTCGACACCGGGCACGTTGCGCGCTATCGCGCCGCGGGATTCTGGCAGGACGCGACGCTCGCCGACTGGCTCGCCGCCCGCGCGCAGCAGGCCGGCGGGCGCGAGGCGCTGCGCCAGGGCGACCGCCGCGTGACGTGGGCCGAGCTCGCGCGGCTCGTGCGGGCGCTGGCGCGCTCGCTCGACCGCCTCGGCGTCGCAAAGGGCGAGGTCGTCGCGGTGCAGCTCCCGAACATCGTGGAGTTCGTGGTCGCCTATCTCGCCATCACCTCGCGCGGCGCGGTGATGCAGACGCTGCACATGCCCTACCGGGCGGCCGAGCTCTCGACGCTGCTCGCGCACAGCGGGGCGGTGTGCGCGATCGTCATGGCGCAGGCGAAGGACTACGCCGCCGCGCAGGTCGTGAACGCGCTCCAGCCGCGCCTCCCGGCCCTGCGGCACGTGATCGCGGTCGGCCCCGGTGCGCTGCCCGCGGATGCGATGCCGTTCGACGGCCTCGTCGCCGATGCCCACACGAACGACGCCGAACCCGCGCCGGTCGCGCGCTCCGGCAGCGATCCGTTCCTCCTGCTCTACACGTCGGGCACGACTTCCGCGCCGAAGGGCGTGCCGCACGCCTACCAGAACTTCCTGTCGAACTCGCGCCTCTCGGCCGCCGAGCTGTCGGTCGGCGTGGACGACGTCCTGCTCTCCGCCGCACCGTTCACGCATCTCTACGGCCTTTTCACCTTCAACATGGCGCTGGCGACCGGCGCGACGACGCTGCTCCTGCCGGCGTTCTCGCCGCCCGATCTCGCGCGCCTCATGCATGAAGCGCGGCCGACGCTCGCCTTCACCGCGCCGGCGCACATCGCCGCGTGCATGGGGCAGAAGCTCTTCGACGGCCGCGACCTCGCGTCGCTGCGCTACGTGCAGATCTCCGGCAGCACCGTGCCGCCGGCGCTCGCGCGTGCCTTCGAGCCGCTGCTCGCGAACGGCAAGGTGATGCAGCTCTGGGGCATGACGGAGCTGCAGGCGGGCGCGTTCACGCGCCTCGCCGACCCCGAGGCGGTGCGCGTCGAGACCACCGGGCGGCCGAGCCCGGGCACGGAGCTCCGCGTCGTGCGCGAGGACGGTACGCCCTGTGCGATCGGCGAGATCGGCGAGCTGCAGGTCCGCGGCCCGTCGCTCTTCGCCGGCTACCTGAACGACCCGGCGGCGACGCGTGCGGCGTTCACCGACGACGGCTTCTTCCGCACCGGGGACCTCGCGCGCGTGGACGCGGCGGGGAACACGACCCTGTGCGGCCGCTCGAAGGAGCTCATCAACCGCGGCGGCGTGAAGTTCAATCCGGTGGACGTCGAGATCCGCATCGCGCAGCATCCCGCGGTCGAGATGTGCGCGATCGTGCCGATGCCCGACCCGGTGCTCGGCGAGCGCGCGTGCTGCTTCGCGACGCTCAGGCCGGGCCAGGCGCTTGCGCTCGCCGACCTCCAGCGGTGGCTCGAGGAAGCGGGGATCAGCAAGCTCAAGTGGCCCGAGCGGCTCGAGGTCCTCGACGCGCTGCCGATGACGCCGACGCGCAAGGTGATGAGGGGCGAGCTGGCGAAGCGGCTGGCCGCGCCCTGAGCGACCGGGCGCTCGACCCGCCGCCGACCGGTCAGGCTGCGGCGAAGTCGAATGCGCGGCCCACCGCCGACGGCGTCACGCGCGCTTCGCCGAAGCGCGACACCAGCGCGTGCACCGCGCGCCAGCCGCTGCAGTGCGCGGGCACGATGCGCTCGAGATCGAAGCGCGCCATGTCCTCGACCGTCGGCTGGATGATGGGCTCGATCTTCGCCCCCGACAGATGCAGTCCGCCCATGACGGCGTGGAGCGGCACCTCGCCGAACACCCGCCGGGCGTCCTCGAGCACGTTGATCACGCCCGCGTGCGAGCAGGCGGTGAACACCACGACGCCCTTCCCGGCGACACGTGCGGCGAGGTAGCGCTCGTCGAGCAGCAGGGGATCCGGCTCCCACTGCCCGTCGGCCGACTTGCGCAGATGCCCCGGATAGCCCCGCTCGTAGGACGTGACGCGCGGAATCTCGCCGCTGAGATAGAAGTGGTTGCCGAGGAGCAGGCGCGGCTCGGGCGTGCTCACCACGTCGGCGCCGGCGGCGGTGAGCGCCTCGATGCCGGGCAGCTCCTCGAAGGGCAGCACGCCGCCATCGGCCAGCGAGGTGGCGCGCTCCACCAGCATGCCCTCGTGCAGGTGGCAGGGCACGGCCGAGCCGCGCGCGGCGGAGATCAGCCGAACCGCCTCGAGCAGGCCGCCGCCATGGTCCCAGTGACCGTGCGACAGGGCGATGGCGCCGACCTCGCCGAGCGGCAGTCCGAGGCGCTCCGCGTTGCGTCCGAACGTGTACCCCTCGGGCCCCGCATCGAACAGCAGTGTCGCGGTTCCGTCCCCGCTCTCCGCGCGCAGCAGCAGCGACAGCCCGTGGTGCGCGCAGCACTTCGCGCCGCCGGACATCCGGCGCATGCCGTAACGCCGCAGGACGTCATTCTCGTTGGTGACCCCCTGGAGAACCGAGGACAGGCTGTCGGTGACGTTGTCGACCACGACCTGCACGTGCAGTGCGGTAAGGGGGCGGAGGTCTGCAGCGAGCGTCATGTCGAGTCTTCCGATCTGGCATCCGCCTGGCGGACGGGCATCGGAATATACCTGCGTCCCCGGTCGGTCAGGCGGTGCGCGCCGGGTACACGCTTCGTCGATACCCCCGTCATGCCGTCCGGCGCTCCGCGGCGTCGCGCCGGCACATCTTGCCGGTACGCCGGCAAGGCGAGTCGCAGCACCGGCACGGCGCACCACAGCGCCGGTGACCGGGCTCGCGCGGGCGAACGGCGCCCGGTGCCGGTATGCATCCTGCAATGCATCGCCTGCCCTCTCGGACCTGGAGCGATCATGGCTCGTGCCCATCGACCACCCCTCGCCGTCGTGACCGGCGCCAGCGCCGGCATCGGCCGCGCGGCGGTGCGCGCCTTCGCCGCCGCCGGCTACGACCTCGGCCTCATCGCCCGCGGCCGCGACGGGCTCCGTGCGGCCGCGGACGAGGTCGCGCGGGCCGGCGGGCGCGCGTCGGTGCACGCGCTCGACGTCGGCGACGCCGAGGCGGTCGAGGCCGCCGCGGCCGCTATCGAATCCGAGCTGGGGCCCATCGACGTGTGGGTCAACGACGCGATGGTGACGGTCGTCGCGCCCGTCAAGGCGCTCGAGCCGGAGGAAGTGCGCCGCGTGACGGAAACGACCTACCTTGGCGCGGTCCACGGCACGATGGCCGCGCTGAAGCGCATGCTGCCGCGCGATCGCGGCACCATCGTGCAGGTGGGCTCGGCGCTCGCCTACCGCTCGATTCCCCTGCAGGCGCCCTACTGCGGCGCCAAGGCGGCGATCCGCGGCTTCACCGATTCGCTGCGCAGCGAGCTGATGCACGATCGCACCGGCGTGCGCGTCACGATGGTCCACATGCCGGCCGTCAACACGCCGCAGTTCGATTGGTGCCGCACGCACATGCACCGGCGGCCGCAGCCGGTGCCGCCCATCTATGCGCCCGAGGTCGCGGCGGCCGCGATCGTGTGGGCCGCCCGGCACGCGCCGCGCGAGCTGAACGTGGGCGGGTCGACGCTGCGCGCGGTGTGGGCGAACAAGCTCGTTCCCGGCCTGCTCGACCGCTATCTCGCGTACCGCGGCTACGAGTCGCAGCAGACCGACGAACCGGTGCAGGCCGACCGGCGCGACAACCTGTTCGGACCGCTGCCCGGCGACTACGGCGCCGAGGGACGGTTCGTTTCCCGGTCGCGTCGATCCAGCGGGGAACTGTGGCTGCGCACGCACGCGCCCGCCATCGCCCTGGGCGTCGCTGCATTGGGCCTGGGCGTGCTCGCGGCCGGTCTGGGCGCGGTCCGTTCGTTGCCGAAGCGCGCCTGAGCCCGACCGGCTCGGGGCACGCGGCTCAGGGCTCGGGCGGACGCTCCCCGCGCGCCCCGCTGCGGTGCTCGCTCGGGCCCCCGGGAAACGAGAGGCCGCGCGCGGTGTTCACGAGCGCGAGGTGCGACAGCGCCTGCGGGAAGTTGCCGAGCATGCGCCTGCCCGCGACGTCGTACTCCTCGGAGAGCAGTCCGACGTCGTTGCGCAGCGCGAGCAGGCGCTCGAACACCGCCACCGCCTCGTCGTGCCGCCCGGCGAGCGCCAGGTTGTCGGCATACCAGAAGGTGCACGGCAGGAACACGCCTTCGCCCGGGGGCAGCCCCTCCACGTCGGGTCGCGTGCGATAGCGCTGCACGAAGCCGTCGACCAGCAACTCGCGCTCGATCGCCGCAAGCGTGCCGAGGAGACGCGGATCGCGGGCGGGCAGGAAGCCGACGATGGCCATGAGCAGCAGGCTCGCGTCGGGCTCCCGCCCGCCGTAGTACCAGACGAAGGTGTTGCGCTCGGCGTCGAAGGCCTCGCGGCACACCTCGGCATGGATCTTCGCGGCGAGCGCGCGCCAGCGCGCCGCATCGCCCGGCTGGGCGTGGCACTCGATCGCCTTCACCGCGCGGTCCGCCGCGACCCACGCCATGACCTTCGAATGGGTGAAGTGGCGCTCCGGCCCGCGCACCTCCCAGATGCCGCTGTCCGGACGCGACCAGTTGGACTCGAGAAAGTCCATCAGCACGGTCTGGAACTTCCAGGCGTCGACGTCCGCCGCGAGCCCGGCGCCGCGGGCGACGTGCAGCGAATCCATCACCTCGCCGTAGACGTCGAGCTGGAACTGCACGGCCGCGTGGTTGCCGATGCGCACCGGCGCCGCGCCCTCGTAACCGGGCAGCCAGGACGCGACCCATTCCGGCATGTTCCGCTCGCCGCGGATGCCGTAGAGCGGCTGCAGATCGTGCGGACTGCCGGCCGCCGCGCGCAGCAGCCATTCGCGCCATGCGTCGGCCTCCTCGCGGTAGCCGGCGAGCAGCAGGGCGTAGAGCGTGAACGTCGCATCGCGCAGCCAGCACATGCGGTAGTCCCAGTTGCGCACGCCGCCGGGCTGCTCCGGCAGCGACGTCGTCGGGGCCGCCAGGATGCCGCCGGTCGGTTCGAACGTGAGGGCCTTGAGCGTGATGAGCGAGCGCTCCACCGCCTCGCGCCAGCGGCCCCGGTAGCGGCCGCGCGCGGTCCACTCGGACCACCAGGCGTCGGTGCGCGCGAGCGCCGCCTCGGGATTCATCGGCACCGGTCCGGCCTCGTGCGAGGGCGAGTGCGTCAGCACGAACGACACGCGCTGCCCCGCCGACACGGTGAAGCGGCTCTGCGGCGCGAGATCGGGATCGAGCACGTCGGCGCTGGGATGCAGTTCGAGCGTATGCGGACCCGCGACGGCGACGCGCGCGCCGTCGATCCGCCGCACCCACGGCACGTGCGAGCCGTAGTCGAAGCGCACGAGCAGGTCCATCTCCAGCTCGACCGTCCCCGACACGCCCTGCACGATGCGCACGAGGTCGGTGCGCCCGGGCCAGACGCCCATGAAATCGACCAAGCGGACGCAGCCGTCCGCGGTCGCGAACTCGGTTTCGAGCACGAGCGTGCCGTCGCGATAGCGCCGCGTGACGCGTTGCGGCGCCGCACGCGGCGCGATGCGCCAGCGGCCGTGATCGCGCGTTCCGAGCAGCGCGGCGAAGCACGCTCCGGAATCGAAGTGGGGCATGCACAACCAGTCGATGGCGCCATCCCGCGAGACCAGGGCCGCGGTCTCCAGGTCGCCGATCAGCGCGTAGTCCTCGATGCGTGCGGGCATGGTGGCAGTCGGGAAAGCGCCGCACGCGGACCTCGGTCCGTGCAGCGAAGGCTCGATCCGGGCACCGCCCGCACGATCCGTGCCGCCGCGGGCGCTGCCGGACCGGTGGCAGGTGCGGGCACGGCTGATGCTCGCGGCCGAATCGAGAGCCCGACGCGCGTCGACACAGGAGATCGTCCGATGGCAGACAGTCACGCCACGCCGACCGACGCTCGGCGTCGATCGGGCATTCCCGGCATGGCGGCGGGCGCGCTGGCAGTCGTCGTGCTGCTCGGCATCGCGGGCCTGACCGTCGTCTACAGCGGCGCCTACAACGTGGCGGCGACGGAGAACCACGCCGCATTCGTCCGGTGGGCGTTCGACACGACGTTCCACAAATCGGTGGAGCGCCGCGCGCCCGAGCCTCCCGACCGCGCGGCGCTCAGTCAGCCGGCGCTCGCGGCCGCCGCGAGCGCCTACAAGTCGACCTGCGAACACTGCCACGCAGGCCCGGGCGCGAAGCGCGCCGAGTGGGCGAGCGGCATGCGGCCGCGGCCGCCGCACCTTGCCGAGGCGGCCGCGCGCTGGGAACTGCGCGAAGTGTTCTGGATCGCGAAGCACGGCGTCAAGATGACCGGCATGCCGGCGTTCGGCCCGACTCACGACGACCGCACGTTGTGGAACATCGCCGCATTCGTGAAGCAGCTGCCGGCGATGACGGCCGAGGAGTACGCGGCGCTGGGCGGTGCCGCTCGGCACGGCGGCTCCGCCAACGCGGCGGGCGCGCGCACTGAACACGAGGGGCGTCCCTGACATGTCGTACTGGCGCTTCGCGGCGATGATCGCGACCTCGACCATCGTCATGTACGGGCTGATGTACCTGAACACCTACGCCTGGGAGCACGTGTTCTGGAGCGAGACCCGCGCGTGGATGGCGCTCGTCATGGGCGCGACGATGTCGGTGATCATGCTGGGCTACATGCTTGGCATGTACCCGAAGAAATCCCTGAACCTGGCGATCTTCGCCGGCTCGATCGCCGTTTTCGCGCTCACGCTCTGGCTCGTGCGGAGCCAGGCCACCGTCAACGATGTCGACTACCTGCGCGCGATGATTCCGCACCACTCGATCGCCATCCTCACCAGCGAGCGGGCCCAGATCTCGGACCCGCGGGTGCGCAAGCTGGCCGACGAGGTCATCGAGGCGCAGGAGCGCGAGATCGCCGAGATGCGCTATCTCGTGCGCGACCTGGAGGCGAGGGACTGATGCGCTGGCGACTTCTCCTGGTGGCCGGACTGCTCGCCGGGTGCACCGGAGACGATGCGCCCGACGACGACCTGACCGCCGTCCATCCGCCTGAGATCGCGCGCGCCACCAGCGCCAGGCAGGCGCTCACCGGCGCGAACCTCCCGATGCTCGACCCGGCGACGCTCAACGACGCCGAGATCGCGAGATCCCTTGCCGAAGGGCCCCGGTGCGACTTCCGCTACACCATTGCGGGCGCGCCGGTGCTCGCGGTGCGCATGGAGCCGACCGGCGTGGCGCGCGCTGCCGTCGTCAAGCTGAACGGCCATCTCGTGCCGCTCGAGCCGGCGCCGGCGGAAGCCGGCGCCGAAGCGGGGGCGCGCCTCCGCATCGTCGCCGACCCGATCCGCCTGTACGTCGAAGCCGCTTCCCTCGCCCCCCGCGCCGGGGACCGCGATAGCCGGCGGCAGGAGGCGAACATGATCTTCGAGGTCGGGGACCGGCTGCGCGCGGGCTATCGCGGCTTCCTGGACTGCGCGCTCGAGCCGCGCACGCAGGCGCTCGGCCACCGGTGAATCCGGCGATCGTTGCTGCTGCGACGCCGCGGCGGCGGTCCGGAGCGGCTACTCGAAGCTCGCGTCCGCCTGCCATCGGCGCAGCGTCTTGCGCTGCTCCGGCGTCAGGACCGACTCGAGCTTCTCGTGCGCCTCGAGCGTGTTCTCGATGCGCGCCTGACGCAGTTCGCCCAGCCGCTTGTAGGCGGCCGACACGGCGGCGCGGTCGAATTTCTCGGCGGCATACAGGTCCCGCAGACGCGCGGCCTCGTCCTGCGTCTTGCCGAGGATGTCCCAGTTCTTGCGCCGCAGTTCGTCCTGGATCCGGTTGACCTGCGTGCGCTGGTCGTCGTTGAGGTCGAGCTGGCGCAGGCCCATCATGCCGGGCCCGTAGCCGCCCATCATGCCGCGGCCCATGCCGTAGCCCGGGGTCTCGCCGGGCTGCCGCGCGACCTGCGACGACGCCACGCCCGCGATCAGCGCGAAGGCAGGCGCCCCGCGGCCCCCAGAGGAGGCGCCCGAGAGGCGAAACGGCAAGCACGAACGCCGAATGACTTATTGCAAACGCGGCCGCGAAGGCTTCTGCTAGAGCGTCTCGCACAAGCGAAAGGAGGGGAACCGTGGCGACCTACGTATTGGTACACGGGGCCTGGCAAGGTGCGTCGACATGGGCTTTCGTCGAAGAGGGCCTGCGCCGGGCCGGGCACACCGTTCACACTCCCACCATGTCCGGAGCGGGGATCAGGCGATACGAGTTGAATCCGGCAATCACGCTGGACACACACGTGCAGGACGTGCTCGGAGTGCTCGAGTTCGAGAACCTCCGGGACGTGATCCTCGTCGGCCACAGTTATGGCGGGATGATCATCACCACCGTAGCCGAGCACGCATCCGCTCGTCTCTCGATGCTCGTTTATGTTGACGCGTTCGTACCGCACGACGGGCAATCCGCCTTCGAGTTCTTCCCTCCGTGGTTGGCAGATACGCTGAATCAGCAGGCGGCGGAACTCGGCCAAGGCTGGCTTCTCCCGGGTCTCGAAGCCCGCCTCGATCTCTGGGCACTGAAGCATGGCCCCGCCCGGGACTTCGTCCGCACGAAGCTGACCGACTTCTCGATCTCATGCTTCAAGAGCCAGGCGCGCCTTCCGAAGCAGGCCGCCTCCAAACTCCCCCGTGCATACATCGCCTGCAATGCCGAGGGCTACCGGCTCGGCGAGGTCTTCGCGCCGTTCGCCGCCCAAGCACGGCGAGAGGGCTGGCCCAGCATCGAGCTCGCCACGGGGCACGACTGCCACGTCGAGGCGCCGGAGGAGTGCATCGCCTTCCTGGACGGCCTGGCACGGCGCCGCCCCGGCGTTTGACCGCTCTTTCCTCCGCGGCAAGCACGGGGAGGAGCACGCCGCCGCGCACGGCTTCGGCGTCGCGACTCGCGTGCCGGCGGCTGGTCGGCGCTATGCACGACGCGGCTGCTCTTCCGGACCGCTCCGGAACCATCGGAAGTCGTAGGGCTCGAGCTCGAGCCGGTGCGTCTGGTCCGCGGCGACGCTGTCGTTCCGCGCGAGGAGGTCCTCCAGCACGGGGCTGCCCGCCTGCGCCACGGAGAGCGCGAGCCTGCGCCGCTCGCCGGCGAAGTTGTGGACCGTGACCAGCGTGCTGCCGCGCCAGTCGCAGCGCATCACGAGGACGCCCGGCGCCATCCCGTCCAGCACCTGCCAGTCGCCCCAGCTGATCTCGGGACAGCCCTTGCGCGCCCGCAGCGTGCGCGCGATCCAGGAGAGCAGCGAGTCCTCGTCGCGCTGCTGGGCGCGCACGTTCACCTGCCGGTAACCGAACGGCCCGGTCTCGATCACCGGCCGGTAGAGCCGGTCGGCGGTCGAGAACCCGCCATGCTTCGCATCGGACCACTGCATCGGCGTGCGGGCGGCTTCGCGTCCCGGCAGCGAGAGGTCGTCGCCCATGCCGATCTCGTCGCCGTAACCGAGCATGGGCGTGCCGGGCAGCGACAGGAGCAGGCTGTGCGCGAGCCGCAGGCGGCGGGCGTCGTTGTCGAGCATCGGCGCGAGGCGACGGCGGATGCCGCGGTGGAAGAGCTGCATGTCGGGCTCCGGGCCGAACGCAGCGAATACCGCTTCCCGCTGCTGCGGCTCGAGGCGGCCGAGGTCGAGCTCGTCGTGGCTGCGCAGAAAATTCACCCACTGCGCGTGCAGCGGGGGCTTCGCGGTGGCCCGCACGGACTCGACCAAGGGCGCTAGATCCGCCGTCGCCAGCGCGTAGAAGAGCGCCTGGTTGACCGGGAAGTTGAGCATCATGTGCAGGCGGTCGCCCCGAGGCCCGAAGTACTTGCCGCTCGCCTCCGCAGGAACGTTCGCCTCGGCGAGCAGCACCGCATCGCCCCGCCGCCACTGCAAGAACTCGCGCATCTCCTCGAGCAGGGTGAAGTCCTCCTGCTCCTCCGGCCCCGTGGAGCCGTGGGCGCGCTGGATCAGGAAGGGCACCGCGTCCAGCCGGAATCCCGACACGCCGAGCGCCAGCCAGAATCCCATGATGCGCATGATCTCGTCGCGCACCTGGGGGTTGGCGGTGTTGAGGTCCGGCTGGAAGCAGTAGAAGCGATGGAAGTAGTACGCGCCGGCCTGCTCGTCGAACGTCCAGGTCGTGTCCTGCTCGGGCGGAAACACCACGCCCTTCCCGGCGTCCTCGGGCCGCTCGTCGCGCCACAGATACCAGTCCCGCCGCGGTGCGTCGCGGCCGGCGCGCGCCTCCTGGAACCACGGGTGCTGCGCCGACGTGTGATTCACCACGAGGTCCACGAGGACGCGCAGTCCCAGTTGCCGCGCGTGGTTCATGAACTCCACGAGCTCGCCGAGCGTTCCGTGCGAGGCATCGACGCCGTAGTAGTCCGCGACGTCGTAGCCGTTGTCCTGGTTGGGACTGGGATAGAACGGCAGGAGCCACACGCACGTCACGCCGAGGCCCGCCAGGTAGTCGAGCCGCCGCGTCAGTCCCGCGAAGTCGCCCATCCCGTCGCCGTTGCCGTCGGCGAACGAGCTCAGGTCGAGGCAGTAGATGACGGCGTTGCGGTACCAGAGATCGTCGATCACCGGAGCCGTGGACGCAGGCTTCGTGCCCGTCGGACGCGATCGGTCCCGGCAGACCGACCGCGCCGTCTGCTCAGCGCGCCTGCACCCGGCCGTTCTCGTCGGAGATCACGATCTCCACGCGGCGATTCTGCTGACGCCCGACCGCGGTGTCGTTGCTCGCGACCGGATATGCCTCGCCGTGGGGCTGGACGTCGATGCGATCGACCGCGACGCCGCGGTTGAGCAGCGCGCCGCGCACCGCGGACGCGCGCCGCTCGGAAAGGCGGTAGTTCATGTCCTCGCCGCCGGTGCTGTCGGTGAACCCCTCGATCAGCACCTGCCGCTGCGGATTGTCCTTCAGGAACGCGGCGAGCCGGTCGATCTGCCGCATCGCGCCGGCGCGCAGTTCGGCCTCGCCCGTGTCGAACAGGACGTCGCCGAGCGTCACCACCATGCCGCGCGGGGTCTGCTGCGCCTGCATCTCCTTCAACTGCTGCTGCAGCCGTTCGTTCGCGCGTGCCTGCTCCTCGAACGCCTGGCTCGCGGTCTGCGCGCGCTGCTGCGCGACGTCGGCGGTCTGCCGCGCGGCCTCGGCGCGCTGCCGTGCGAGATCCGCCTCGCGGGTGCGTGCCTGCAGCAGGACCCGCTCGCGCGCCTCGCCGAGCGCGCGCGCCTGCTCGTCGGCGGTCCGCAGCCGGGCCACGTCCTGCGCGAGCAATGCGCGCTCGCGCGCGAGGTACGCGTAGTGATTGACGTCGGCAGTGTCCTCACCGTCGCGCCACAGGGCGGTGGCGCGGTCGAGCGCCTCCTCGGCGCCGCGCAGCTCGGTGCCTGCGGCGCGCGACACGGCGGCGTCCGCGCGCGCTGCGGCGACGGCGCTGCGCGCCTCGTCGAGCGTGGCGTTGCGCATCGGCGTGGTGGTGCAGGCGGCGAGCGTCAGCGTCGCGAGCGCGGTCGCGACGACGGTCTTCATGGGCTTCATCGTCGTCTCCTCGTGGGTTGCGGTCAAAGGGCGATCGGGCCGGTCATCGGGCGGCCGGTGGCCGCGCCGCCTCCTGCTCGAGCGCGCGGATGCTCTCGCGCAGTTCGGCGAGCGCCTTGTCGGCCCGGTCCGCGTTGGCCTTGGCCGCCGCGCGACGCGCGTCGACCTCGGCCTCCTCGAGCAGCCGCCGGGCACGGGCGTTGTCCTCGTCCTTGATCGCGGCCCGCGCCTCGCTGATCTTCGCGCGCGCCCGCTCCAGTTCCACGCTCGCCGTCGTGGCGGCGCCGGTGCTCTGCGCGTTGCGAAACTCCGTCTCGGTCACCGCAAGCTGCTCCTTGGGCGGTGGCACCGAGGCGCATGCGGCGAGCAGTGCGGTGCTGGCGGCGAGGCCAGCGAGTCCAACGGAACGGATGGCACGTCGATTAGAAAAGTTCCAATGCATGGCGAACCTTTCCTGCTGGTCAATGGGTTTCGGCCGCGGCCGGCGGGGCCGCAGAAGGGACGCAGCCGAGGGGGGAGACGCCGCCCGGCTTCTGCAGCAGAAAAAGCAAGATCGACGCCCGTCACTGCGATCGTGCGGACGCGACCCTGCATTCACGTGTGCAAAGGCCCCGCTACCGCAAACGACCGTTGGTACCTTGAGTTCAGGACAACCGGAAGGAGGTCGCTATCGAGCGGATCGCCCGTCCGGAGGGTCGTCGGCGCGGGCCAGGGTGGGCTCTTCCTGCGCACCGCGTATGTGGCGTCGTCGCCGGCGTAACGTTGGTAGCGCCTCGCCGGGTTGAAGCTGACCGCCTGGAACCAGCGTCCCCACTTGTGCGAGCCGGGGAGGTGTCGCTCATCTTCGACGATCGCGCGATCATGGCGGACCGCATCCAGCGCCTGCGCCATCCCAAACTGTACGCGCAGATCCCCGCATCCAGGACTGTGCGACAGGTCTCCAACTTCGAACTGTTGCAGGCGGAGGGAGCCGGGGGCGAGCTCGAGGTCGGTTCGGTGTTCTTCATGTACCAGTACCGGGCTACGCTGGCCGTGCCCATCGAGCGGACTTTCGCCGGCCGCTACCGGCATCGGTTGCGGAGCGAAGGCGACGGCTTCCGGATCGTCTGGAAGAAGGCAATCCTGGCCAACTGTGATGCGACCTTTGAACCCCTGTTTCTCTACTTCTGAGCGGGCAGGTCCCCGTCGTCACCGCATCCGATCAGGGAAGCCGCCGCCGCGCCGGCTGCGGGAACGGATCGACGGGCTCGTCCCAAGCGGAGCGCTCCCGGCTTGACGAGCCGCCACTCGCCTCGGCCATCTGGCCGACCACGCCCGCTGCTGCGTTGCGTTACGTTTGCGGAGTTGCGGAGTACGCTGTATACGCGCGACCGGCCATGTCGGTCGCGCCGCTCAGGAAGGACCCGGCTCTCGCCGCACAGCAAGGGAGGCGTCAGATGTCGAGCGGCAAACCGTTGCCCGGATTCGAGGACCGCGCCCCGCCCGACCGGTATTGCGACCTCATCCTGACCGGAGGCGTCACCAGCGCCATCGCCTACCCGGGCGCCATCTTCGCGCTCGCCACCGCGTATCGCTTCAACAGCATCGGCGGATCGTCCTCGGGCGCCGGGACCGCCGCGCTCGCCGCCGCCGCGGAGTACCGCCGCCGTCACGGCTCGCCGGAGGGCTTCCGTCTCCTCCTGGAGCGGACCGCCGAGGTGGCCGACGTGAAGGAGGACGGGAAGACCCTGCTCGAGTGGCTGTTCCAGCCGGCCGCGGACTGTGGGCGGCTGTTCGCTGCACTGGTGCCCGGCTTCGCCTCGCCGGTCAACAAGGGCAAATTGGTCTCGATGCACGTGGCGAAGGTTTACGGCTCACGAGGCCTCGTACTCGCCATTGGCGCTACCGCGACTGCGGGGGCGCTTGCCCACGCCGTTCACGCCCTGCTCGGATGGCCTGCACCGACGCCAGGGGTACTGACCGGAGCCGCGTTCATGATCGCTTGGGCGCTGTTCGCCCTGTGGCTCGTGTACGTCGACGTGCGGCGCATGGTGAACCGCGACTACGGTCTCTGCACCGGATACGAGCGCTCGCCGGGCGCCGCGCAGCCGCCGCTGACCGAGTGGCTGCACGCGCTCATCCAGGAGATCGCCGGACGCCGCCCCGACCAAGCGCCCCTGACCTTTCACGACCTCGCCACGGCCCCGGGCTCGCCGCGGGACACGCTGGGCGATGCCAGCCCGCCGGGTGCGGTGTCGATCAACCTTCAGATGTACACCGCAAACCTGACCCACGGACGGCCGTACGTCTTTCCGCAGGAGCGAACGGGCTCCGCCGGCGCGCACGCGAACGCGCCGCCGGAGGCGGAGGCGGACGCGCTGTACTTCCGTCCGTGGGAGCTGCGGCGGCTGTTCCCCGCCGACGTGATCGAGCACATGAAGACCGATCCGGTCACCGGCGCGTCCAATCGCTATGTCGGCAGCGTCGTGCCCGACGAGCCGCGCCGCGAGCGCGCCTTCTGGGAGCACTGGTGGCCATCGTCATCGCCGCGCACCGCCGACGACGAAGCGGACAACACGCTGTGGCGCCTGCCGCGCGAGCACCTGCCGATCCTGGTCGCAGCGCGCATGAGCATCAGCTTCCCGGTGCTGTTCTCCGGGGTGCCGCTGTGGGCGATGGAACGAAAGAACCAGAGCCTCGACGCCGATGACGGCCAGCACAACAGGGTCTTCCGGCGTTGCGTCTTCTCCGACGGCAGCCTCTGCTCCAACTTTCCCATCCATCTCTTCGACAGCTGGCTGCCCGCGTGGCCGACCTTTGGCATCTCCCTGCAGGAGCGCGTCCCGGACCCCGCGAATCCCCCGCCTCGTCAACGCCTCTGGAAACGGGCCGCGACGCGGGACGTGACCGTGACCCTGCCCGATGACCATCGCGCCGGCCGGCACAACCGCTGGAACAATTTCGACTACGAGCCCGGTGCGAGCGCGCGCCTGTTCTCGTTCGTGAACGCCATGCTCTCGACCACGATGAACTGGAGCGACGCGACGCTCGCGCGCCTGCCCGGCGTGCGCGACCGTGTCGCGGAGGTCACCCTGGAGCCCGGGATCGGCGGCCTCAACATCCGCATGACGCCCGGGCAAATCCGGAAGCTTGCCGACGGTGGCGCCGACGCCGGGGTGGAGCTGCTGAAGCGCTTCGCCGGGCGCGGCCGCACAAGGGCGGGCGAACTCGCCGACGGCTGGAACGAGCACCGCTGGGTGCGGTTCAACGTGCTGCGCGACAGCCTCACTGCCGGGCTCGCGGGTCTGACGTGGTCGGCCTCGCAGCGGCGTTACGCCAAGCCCATCCGCGAGCTCATCCGCGAGGCGACGCGCGAGCCGCCCCTCGCCGGCGACGCCACATCGCAGATTCATGCTGCCCAGGCGGCGGCACTCGAGGCGGTGCTGAACGCACTGATGCAGGCGGAGCGCGCGCTCACCCGTCCGACGGTGACCCAGCCGTATGCGCCATCGCCGCGGCCGGCGATGCGCGTGCGGCCGCCACTGTAGCGAACGTCGTCCTCCTCGAGGGAGACAGCCATGCAGTTCGAGCTCCAGAACAAGTCGCGCAGCCTGCTCGGCGTGACGGACCTCACCCTGGCCGCCCCCATCAAGCGCGGACTCATCCCCGCGCTCGACTCGCGCAGCTATGAAAGCCGGCTGCGCGTGCTGCTCAGGACGCTCAGCACGCTGCGCGTGTCCTCGCTGGAAGCCGAGCCGACGCCGCTGATCGCCGACGCCGTCGACCGCATCCGCGCCATCCACTCGTTCCGCCTGGCCATCGTCGGCGAGGATCAGCGCCAGCTCCTGCTCGCGGTCGCCTTCGACGGCGGCTGGGAGCCCTACATGCGGCGCATCTGGCGCGATCTCGGGCCGCTGCTCGACGTCATCTTCTGCAACTGCGAGGGCTACCTCATCTCCCGCGAGCACGTGTTCGCCGAGTACGCGGGATGGGTGCGCCGCGCGCAGGTAGCCACGGAGTTCTTCTACAACGCGAGCCCGCTCACGGTGAGCGACCTGCATTACCTGCGCGAAGCGGAGCGTCGGCGTCGCGACTGCGGCGCGCCGCCCGCGGCGGTCGGGGACAAGGTCGAGCAGGCAATGCCGGCGCTGACCGCGCTCTATCGTCTGACGGATCTCTATCCGCCCGCGAGCGCCGGTATCGCGAGCCTGAGCGGTCCGGGTGACGGCGCGTGTCTGCTGCGTGCCGCGCATCATCTCCTCCACGATGTCGCCGACGACCTGCGACGTACGGAACCGGCGTCGCGCAACGCACCGGCCGAGCGTGCGGCGCTCGCGTGGTTCAGGCAATCCGACGCGCAGCCGCCGAGGGAACCGTCCGCCGCCGTGAGCTGGGACCCCAGCCGCGCGCAGGGCGGCATCGTCGAGCCGTACGCCGGGGTGTCGCATGCCTGCCTGCTGCTCATCGAGTTCGCCGACGAGAAGGGCGCTGCGGCGTTCGTCGGCGACCACACGTCGGGCGTGCTGGGGGCCCTTGGAGCGGCCGACGGCACCGCCGCCAAGCCGTTCGTCAACGTCGGCTTCACCGCGCAAGGGCTGAAGGTCGCGGGCGTCCCGGCCGGCACGCTGGAGCAGTTTCCCTTCGAGTTCCGCGAGGGCATGGCCGCGCGGGCGAGCATCCTCGGCGACCTGCACTACAACCATCCGACGCGCTGGACGCTCCCTGAACGCAACTGGCCCGAACGCCCGAGCGACCCTGCGTCCCGGGTCGAGATGACCTGCGTCCACGCGATCGTGCAGCTCTCGTGCCGCAGCAAGCTCTCCCTCGATTGGGACGACTTCGCCGGCAACGACCGGCATCCGCTCCGCGCGTTCATCCGGAAGTTCCACGATGACCTGCACAAGGCGGGCGTCCGCATCCTCTCCGTGCAGGCCATGCAGCGCTTCTCAGAGGGGCCGGAGACCACGCCGCGCGGACACTTCGGCTTTCTCGACGGCATCAGCCAGCCGAGCCTCGAGGGGGGCACCGGCGCGCCGTGGGACCGGTTCAAGGTCGGCGATCTCTTTCTCGGCCACGAGAATTCGGTCGGCGATGAGCCGGTCACGGGACGGCTCTGGGACGACAGCACGTTCCTCGTCGTGCGCAAGCTCCGGCAGGACGTGGCCGCGCTCGACGACGCGGTCGCGGGGCTGGGCAGCGAGGCCGCGAAGCTCGCGAAGGCGAAGATGATGGGGCGCCGGCTGGACGGCGAAAATCTGGTGGATGGCCGCGCGGGCAACGACTTCGACTTCTCGCAGGATCCCGACGGCGGCAAGTGCCCGCTGCAATCCCACATCCGGCGCGCGAATCCGCGCGCGCTGCGCGACGACCTCGCGACGGTGCCGCGCATCGTCCGGCGCGGCATGTCGTACGGGCCGCGCCGGGTCGAGCCGGGCCAGGCGAGCGAGCGCGGCGTCGTCTTCATGGCCTACTGCGCCTCCATCGCCGAGCAGTTCGAAGTCATCCAGGCCTGGCTCAGCGGCGGCAACAGCACCGGGGACGGCAGCTACTCCGGGCTGCGCGACCCGTTCATCGGCGTGCCGCAGCCCGGCGACCCGCACACCTTCGTCTATCGCGACGACAGGGGCAGGGAGGTGCGCCTCCCGCTCGATCCCGACCGGCCCTTCGTCAAGCTGGAGTGGGGAGCGTATCTCTTCGTGCCCTCGATCCGCGCGCTGGAGGAGCTGAAGGCGATTGCGAGCGAAGCACCCGGCGAGGCGTCGGACGGGCGGAGGCAGGGCCAGGCGACGGACAAGCGCGAGAAGGCGCGCGAGCGCGAACGCACCGCGCAGGCGATGAAGGGCGCGGCGGTGATCGGCCGCCTGCAACTGCTGGAGCAGTTGCAGGGTCCCGAGGCGGCACGCACGCAATGGAAGATCGCTCTGGAGGACGTGAGCGCGCGCATCAGCGGCATGAGCCAGTTCATCTGGACCGCGATCCGCGAGCACTACGGCGGGACGCTGCGCACACCCTACGGCGTGCTGGTCGGCAGCCGTGCGCTGGTGATGCAAGTCTTCGACAACCGGGGCGATCTCTACTCGGTGCAGGGCTATGCCGACCGCATGAAGCAGTCGTTCGGCGAGATCTACCTCGGCATGGATCGCCTCGCGTACGCGCGCAGCGTGGCCGGCAACGTGAACGAAGCCCTCATGGCGGTCACGGAGCACGAGGCCTTCGAGTCCGCCCGGCACGTGACCGGCGACGTCGTGCGGCGCCTCGTGCCCGCCGGCGACGAGGCGACCATCGAGGTGAAGGACCTGGTCGACGAGGTGCTGGCAGCCCTCAGCGCGAAATGGTTCGGAATCCCCGATCCCGGAGGATCGTACGTCGTCTCCGGCGGCTGGCACTGGAGGGGCCCCAATGAGCTTCCCACGTGCCCCGGCCACTTCCACTCCCCGTCGCGCTACATGTTCCAGCCCGATCCCGGCACCGAGGCCAGCGAGGCCGGGCAGCGTCACGGCCAGGCGCTGTACGCAAGCGTGAGGGCGTTTGTCGACGCGCATCGCGGCGCGCGTACGAGGCCGCAGGCCCCGCTCGGCAAGGCGCTGTTCGAGGCCATTCCCGGCGACTCGCCCGACGAGCGAAGCCTCCTCGCCAGCACGCTGATCGGCGTGATGATGGGCTTCCTGCCGACGGTGGACGGCAACCTGCGCGGGCTCTTCTACGAGTGGATGAACGACCGCTCGCTGTGGGACCACGAGGGTGCGTATCTCGCGGCGGACGGCCACGGCGCCCATGCGCGCGCCCACCGCGCCCTGCTGGGGCCCCTGCGCCGGACGCTGCAGCTGCGGCCGGTGCCCGAGGTCGTCTGGCGCATCGCGCTGAAGCAGCACCGGCTCGGGACGGTGACCATCGAGGAAGGCGAGACGGTCGTGGTCGGCATCGTGTCGGCGATGCAGGAGGCGCGCCTCGACGACGTCGACGACGTGTATCCGGTGTTCGGCGGCAACCGCGGCGCGAAGCCGCATCCGCTGCACGCCTGCCCGGGCTACGCGATGGCGATGGGCGTCATGCTCGGGGTGGTGGCGGGACTGCTGGAGGCGGCACGGCCGCGGCCCACGCTGTCGCCGTTCGCGTTGCGGATGGCGCGCCGCTAGCGCGGCTGGAACTGCGCGCGCAACCGCGCGGCCTGCGCCAGGTGCCAGTGCATGCGCATCGACTCGAACGCCGCGCTCGCGCGTTCGACACCTGCCGCCGCGCCGTCGCGGTCGCCGCGCGCCAGCGCAATCTCCGCCGCGGCGAGATCGTTGCACGCCGTCTCGTGCGGCGAGCTGCGCGTGCGCGCGACCCGCTCGGCCCGTCGCAGGTGACGCTCGGCGGCGCGCCAGTCGCCCGCCGCCGCCTGCAGCCGCGCCATCGCGCGGCACGCCATGGCGCCGCCGAACCAGTCGCGCTTGCGCACGCGGCGCAGCGCCCGCGCCGCCTGGCGCCGCGCCTCGGCGGGTTGCCCGGCGGTCGCCAGCGCCTCGGCCAGCCAGCCGTGCACGAGGGACACGAACAGATTCTTGTCGCGCGACTCGAGCCACGTCGCGGCCTCGGCCATGTCCTGCAGCAGCCGCGGATCGCGCGTGCCGTGCCACGCGGCGTAGGCGCCGAGGCCGCGGCTCATCGCGAACAGGTAGAGGCTGCGCACGCGCTCGGCGATCGCCTGCGCCGCGGCCGAGTCCTGGCGCGCCGCCTCCCAGCGGCCCTGCCAGAGGTTCACGCCGCTGCGCCAGCACAGCACCGACCCCTCGACCTCGTGCCCGCGCCACGGCAGGCACGCGAGCGCGTCGTCGAAGCAGGCCATCGCCTCGGGGAAGCGCCCGAGGTCGCCGAGCACGCTCGCCTTGCACGCGAGCGCATAGGCGAGGCCCGGCGAGGGGCGCGTCTCGGTCTCGCGGTCGCGGCGCAGGCGCGTGGTGTCGTCGAGCAGCGCGAGCGCGCCGCCGTAGTCGGCGGCCGCCGCCAGCGCCTGGCCCAGTGTCGCGCGCGCCTGCGCGGCGAGCCGCTGGTCGCCCAGCACGGTCGCCGCACGCACCGCCAGCTCGCAGTGCTCCACCGCGGCGCGCGACTCGCCGAGCGCGTAGTTCACGTACGCGAGCCAGTACTCCGCATACGCTTCGCCGGCGGCATCGCCGTGCTCGCGCGCCCGCGCCACCGCCCGATGGAAGATCGCGAGCTCCGCGCGCGACGGATCGAACACGGTGGCGAGGCCGAGGCGGCGAACGATCGAGCGCCACGCCTGATAGCGCTCGGCGGAGGCGGCCAGGCGGTCGAGCATGCCGAGCGCGGCGCCGTACTGCGCCTTGGCGGCGTCGATCGACGAGGCGGCCATCGCCTTGTCGCCGGCGGTCGCCGCGTACCGCGTGGCCTCGGCGTACTCGCCCGCGCCGGCGAAGTGATAGGCGAGCGCCTCGCACGCATCCGCCTCGTCGCCGGCGCGCGCGTCCGCCTGGATCAGCTTCGCGATCTCGCGATGCATCGCGCGGCGCTTCTGCAGGCCCACCGCGCCGTACACCACGTCGCGCGTGATGCCGTGCTTGAAGCGCAGCGTCCCGTTCGCCTCGCCGGCGAACACCAGATCCTGCGCCGCCAGCGCGCGCACCCACAGGTGATCCTCGCCGCAGCCGGTGAGCCGCTCGAGCAGCCACGTGGGCACGACGTTGCCGATGACGGCCGCGGCGCTCAGCACGTGCGCCTGATCGCGCGGCAGCCGCGCGACGCGCGACTCGATCAGCGTCTCCAGCCACGCCGGCCCGCCGCGCACCGGGTCCAGGCCCGCGCTGGGACCGGCGCGCGCCACGGCGTGGCACAGCTCCTCGATGAACAGCGGATTGCCGCCCGAGTAGCGGCGGATCTCGCCGGCCACGAAGGGATCGGCGGCGGGAAGCAGTTCCCCGATGGTGGCGTCCGCCTCGGCGGCGGAGAACGGCGCGAGCGCGAGATGGTCGGCGCCGGTGAGCTCGACGTCCCCGAGCTCCGGCGGACGCGTCGCCACCAGCAGCAGGACCGGGACGTTGCCGAGATCGCGGATCGCGTACACCACCTGCCGCGTGGCGTCGTCGGCCCAGTGCCAGTCGTCGATGAACAGCACCTGCGGCCGCAGCCGCGCCAGCGCCGCGAACACCTCGCGCACCGCCGCGAGCGTCTGTTCCGGGGCGCTGCGGCGCGGCTCGGCCGTCCCTGGCGCTTCCGGATGCACGGAGAGCGCCGTCATCAGCTCGGTGCGGTAAGCGAGCAGCCCGGCGTCGATCTCCCCCAGCCCCGCCTCGATGGCCTGCGCGGCCGCGGCCGGGCTCATGCCGGGCACCAGCCCGAAGCGCGCGCGCAGCATCTGCAGGAAGGGCTGCAGCGGCTCGGCGCTCAGGTCGCCGCCGCAGTAGCCGCGCGACACCGTGCAAACCGGGGCGGCGAAGCGCTGCAGGAACTCCTCGGCGAGGCGGGTCTTGCCCACGCCCGGCGGTGCGGACACGGCAACGAAGCGCGCCCGCCCCGCGATCGCCCCGTCGAGCGCGCGCTGCAGCCACGCGAGCTCCTCGTGCCGGCCCACGAAGGGCACCAGCCCGCGCCGCGCGTGCGCCTCGAAGCGGGTGCGCAGCGGCATGCGCCCGAGAATGCGGTGGATGGCGAGCGGCTCGGCGCGGCCCTTCAGCGTCACGAAGCGGCGCTGCGCGGTCTCGAAGAGGTGGCTGCCCGGCCCGAGCGTCTCCTCGCTGACAAGGATCTCGTCGGCCTCCGCGACGTCGCTCAGGTGCTTGGCGATGCCGGGACCCGGCCCGAAGATCTCGACGCGGCCGGCCACGTTGTCGCCCTCGCGCGCGAGGACCACGCCGGAGTGGATGCCGGAGTGGACGCTGAGGTCGGGCGCGCCCTGCTGCGCATAGCGGATGCGCAGCAGGCGCACGGCGGCGTGGACGGCGAGCGCCGCCTCGACGGCACGGCGGCCGTCGTGCTCGGTCGCGTGCGGAAAGCCGAACACGGCCTGCAGGCCGTCGCCCTGGAACTGGTTGATCGCGCCGCCATGCCTGGCGACTGCGTCGCGGAACGCGGTGCGCACCTCGTTCAGCATCTCCGCGTACGTCTCGGCCTCCATCGCCCCCGAGAGGTGGGTGGAGTCCGAGAGGTCGGTGAACAGGATGGTCAGGTGACGGCGCTGCTCGGCATCGAACAGCTCGTCTTTCGGATCCGGATGGGCGGGCATCGGTCGATCCACCTGAGGGGCGCGGGGAGATTGTGTGCCCCTCCCGGGGGCTGCGCAACAGCCGGGGACGGCCCGCCGGTGGAACGCCGGTGCGGGACTTGCTGCACCATCACCCTCTCCGCGACCCACGGAGCACCATGAAGCCCACCCGCAATCCCGACTCCGCTCCCGGCGACTGGTATGTCGACACGGCCTGCATCGATTGCGGCGCCGCCCGGCACGTCGCGCCCGATCTGATCGTCTGGCAGGGCGGCAAGAGCGTGTTCGCGCGGCAGCCCGCCACCGAGGAGGAGCGCATCGCGGCGTGGCGCGCCGTGCTGGTCTGCCCGACGGCGTCGGTGCGCAGCGAGATCAAGCAGGCGCGGCCGCCCGGCACGATCTTCCCGCAGCCGCTGACCGAGAACGTCTGGCGGTGCGGCTACAACGCCCGGTCGTCGTTCGGCGCGCACTCGTACTTCGTCGCGCGCCCGGGCAGCAACCTGCTCGTGGATTCGCCGCGCCATGCCGCGGACCTCGTGCACTGGTTCGAGTCGCGGGGCGGGATCGCGCACATCCTCCTGTCCCACCAGGACGACGTCGCCGACGCGGGCAAGTACGCGCAGCACTTCGGCGCGCGGGTCTGGATCCATCGCGACGACAGCGCGGCTGCGGCCTACGCCACCGACGTCCTCGAAGGTACGTCCGCGCGTGCCGTCGCGGACGGCGTCATCGCCATTCCGCTGCCGGGACACACCCGCGGCAGCGTCGCCTACCTGTTCGACGACCGCGTGCTGTTCACCGGTGATTCACTCGCGTGGAGCGCGCGCGAGCAGGACCTCGTGGCGTTCCGCGATGCGTGCTGGTACTCGTGGACGACGCTGACCGCCTCGCTCGGGAAGCTTCTGGACTATCGGTTCGAATGGGTGCTGCCGGGCCACGGCTGGCCGGTGCAGCTGCCGGCGGCGGAGATGCATGCGCGGCTGCGGGCGCTGGTCGAGCGGATGGCGCGCGATTAGCAGGTGCGCGGCGGACGCGCCGGCGCAGGGCATTCGGAATCGTCGGCCGCGCGGGCGGCGCGCTTCACGCCGAGCCGGCGGACGGAATCCGCAACCGCGCCGCCGGATCCCCGAACACCATGTAGTTGAGCGCGTCGGTGCGCCACAGCCAGTGGTCGACCAGCTTGCGCTGCGTCAGCGCATCCCAGGCGAGGCGGCCGCGGCGCTCGCGATCGAAGTAGCTCGCCAGGAGCTGATTGCCGACGCGCAGCCGGCGCCGCATGTCCTCCATCGCAAGCCCGGCGGGCTGCACGCCGAGGAGCTGGTTCACCGCGTGCACGAACGGCTGCAGCCGCTCATGCCAGCGGCCGGCGATCAGCGCATCGGGCTGGTCGGCGAATCCGTGCAGGAATGCGGTATCCAGATGCCCCACGTACGCGATCGGTCCGCGCGGATGGGCAAGCAGCGCGCGCGGCAGCGCGGCCACGAAGTCCCCCTCGGCGCAGCGCTTCGGCATGCCTTCGAGCCAGTGCGCGAAGTCGCTCTCCGCCGGGGTGCCGTAGCCGAAGCAGGCGAACTGGAAGAACACCGCGCCGTCGAGGAACGGCGCGTCGGCCGGCACGTCGTCCGCCGAGAACAGCGTGTCGAGCGCGCGCGGGCGATAGTCGGTGCAGCAGATGGCGCCGTTGTAGCGCGCCTGGCGTACCGGGTCCGCGGCCGGCGCGCATACGCCGTGGCTCGCCGTGTACACGAGCGCCGGCCGGCCGCCGTGCAGCGCCTCCACCAGCGCGTCCTTCCCGGCATCGTCGCCGGCGAGCAGCGTCGTGGCGAATCCCAGCGTGCCGCGCGCGTGCTGCGCCAGCGGCTCGATCATGTGATGCCGGCTGTACCAGGTCGCGTCGGTCCAGACGCCGGTGTCGGGTCCGAACAGCACGACGCGCCGCTCGACGGCCGGCTCCGGCGCGGACTCCAGGCGCACCACCTTCCGCGCGTAGGTCTCGTACGCTGCGATCTCGTCGAACGCGACGCGCCCGACGCTCGCCACGGACGCCAGCATCGACTGCAGGCGGAACGGCAGGTGCGCCGGTTCGCCCGCGAGCAGCAGGTATTGCGGCACCTGCTTGCCATCGAGCTCGCGCGCGAAGTACTCGTCCTGCAGCCAGTCGGCCCACGCGTCCTCGGCGGCGCCGTCGATGGTCAGCACGGCGTCGTCAGCCGATGCGCCGCGCTGACGCATCAGCGGCGCCAGCGCCTCGACGATCTCCTCGCGACGCGGATCGTCGCGCGCCACGACGAGCGCCCAGCCCACCGCGTGCGGATCGCCGACATCCGCCACCCGGCGCGCGACCTCGCCGCGGAAGACGATCCCGCGCTCGGCGGCATCGGTCTGCGCGCGGACGGACCCGGCGGCGCCGCGCATGGCCGCGAGCACCGTGCGCGCGGTCGCGGCTTCGTCGATCCGCGCGTAAGCCGGTTCGCCGTCGAGCGTGCGGCCCAGCGGGTAGAGCGTCATGCGCCGGCGGGCGAATCGGCGGGGGCCACGCCCAGACGCCAACGTTCGAGCTCGTCGGGCGGGCGGTTCGCGACCGTGCCGAACCCCGGTTCGAGATACGCGGCATAGCGGCTCTCGTTGTCGCGATCCAGCGCCCAGTACAGGTCCTTCAGGGCCTTCTCGTCGTCCTCGCTGCACTCGACCGCGGAGAAGGTGTTTCTCTGCACGATGACGCCGCACACGAACGCCGTGCAGCCCGCGAGCGCCTCGGGATGCTGCGCGGCCACCGCCTCCACCCTCGGGAGCAGATCCGCCCGCAGCGCATCCATCGCCGTCGGCAGGTAGTCGCGATACGTCGCCCACGGCTGGGCGCGGACGTCCGCTACCGTGGCATCGACCCGATCGGGCACGTCCGCGACGAGCGGGAACCACGGCTGGGCATCCGGCGGCGACCAGCGGGCGCGGAGGTCCTCCAGCATCGCGAGCACCGCGCCGGTCTGTCCCGCGGCGAAATCCGGCGCAAGATAGCTGGCGTTCTGCCGGTCCCACAGATGGCGCAGCAGCCCGGCCATCATGGGGACCGCGAACGGCACCGCCGCGGCGTGCAGCTCGGCGCGGTGCACGAGCTTGCGCACCACGATCTCGGCGTAGCGCGTCGTCTCGATCATGTCGGAGATGCGGTTGGGGTGCCCCGCGACCACGGCGTTCCAGGCGACGTCCTCGACGGACGCCTCCTCGTCGCGCAGCGTGGCGCGGCCGTACGTGTCCGCGGCCGCCTGCTGCGCGCCCATGATCGCCTGCATCAGGGCAGCCATGGAGCCGTCGTCCTGCCGGCCCTCCGGCATGCGGACCCGCATCGTCACGCCGCGCAGCGCCGACTCCTGCGCAGCCAGGTGCTCGCGGGCGGCCTGCAGGTAGCCGTTCCATGCAGCATTGCCGTCGCCGGCGGCCGCGTTGATGTGGCGGATCGTGTCGGTCAGCAGCGCCACCAGGCCCTCGCCGGTCTCACGCCCGGCGCGGTGGTTCGCCCGCACGAAGTGCAGGAGCGCGCGCGTGCCGGGATGACGCAGGCGATCGGCCAGCGCGATCGCGCGGTCCAGCGCGGCGGCATCCGCGGGTTCATCCGGGTCGCGGCAGGCGGACATGAGCTCGATCACGCCGAACGCAGCGTCGAGACGCGGATGCTCGCCCTGACGGGCGACCGCCACCGCCGCGCGCCACGCCTCGTCGGCGGACGCCTCGGTCCGGTCCGGCGCGAAGATGCCGTCGAGCAGGTCGGCAGCGGCATCGTCGCGCAGGGGCGCATCGCCGGGCACGAGCCGGTGATCCGGATCGCCGAGCAGGATCGCCGTCGCCCACACCGCGGCGCGCGTGCCGCTCTCCGCGACCGCGCGGCGTGCACAGCGCAGCGCTTCGCCGACGGGCCCCGCGCCCGCCTCGTCGTAGAACGCGATCGCCAGCTCCACCGCCGCGCGATCGGGCACCGGCGTCGCATGCGCCACGACCGCGGGCGCGCCGAGCTCGGCGAACGCGTGCGCGAGCCCGCGGCTCAGGCCAGCGCCGAGATAGCGCGTCTGACCGAGATTGCAGGTGTTCAGGTACACGAACGGATAGCTGCGCTGCGGGCTCGCCTCCAGGTCGTTCACCACCAGCCGGCGTCCGCCGGGCAGGACGAGCCACTCGGTGCCCGCGCCCGCCTCCCCGTGCGCGGAGACGTGCAGCACGTCGACGTACGACAGGCGATCGGTGAAGAACGATGCGGCGAGACGAGGCGGGTCGATCGGCGGTGCATCGAAGCCCGCACGCGCGAGCGTGGCGCCGATCTCCTCCTGCTCGAACGCGGCGAGGTCGAGCGGATCGTAGCCTTCCGCGACAGGCGCGGCGACCACCAGCGCGCGTTGCATCCGCGGCACCGCGGCGCGCGTGTCGAGCGCGGCGGCCAGCTGCGCCAGCGACGTGAAGCGCGCGATGACGCGCGTGACGCCGAGCCAGCCGCCGTGACCGTCGCCGCGCAGCAGCTCGTAGGGCACGGTGTCGAGCCGCGAGCGCGAGTCGGGGGCGAGCAGCAGCGTGTCGTGCGCGTCGATCGCCTGCCGCACGGAAGCGGGCAACGCCTCGAACGCGGCCCGGCCGGCCTGCTCGAGTGCGGCGTCGGCGCGCAGGCGATCGCGTGCCGGGGCGCGCAACGCGGCGCCCGCGGCCTCCTCGAGCGCGCGCAGGGCATCGAGCGCCGCGGCTGGCGCCCGTTCGACGCCCACTGCGCCGTCGCCGCCGAGGACCGTGATGATCGCCAACTCGTCGCCCAGGCCCTGCAGGACCACGGCGACGGCATCGGGCCGCTCCGTCATCGCACGGCGCAGCCGGCCGAGCGAGTCGGCGGCGAACACCTCGGGATCGACCGCTTCGTCGCCGCTCCTGGCCGGCAGGATCGCCTGCGGCGGCGGCAGCACCGCGCTGCGCAGCAGATCGATCAACGCGCTGACGCGCACACGCGCGCGCGGATCCTCCCAGTCCGGGCCCTGGGTGAGCAGGAGCCGGATCGCCGACTCGATCGAACGATCGAGTAGCGCGCGCGAGCGCGGCTCGGCGAGCCACGCTGGATCCGCGGCGAGCGTGCCCCCGAGCAGCACGTCGAACATCTCCAGGAAGCGTACGGCGTCCGCGGCGTCGCGGGCGGCGGCAATCTCGAGCAGCGCCCCCATGGCGACGAGCTGGATGCTCGCCGCGCGCGCGGCCATCGCGTCGCGCACCGCCTGCATGGCCACCCGTTCCGCGGCGTCGAGGTCGCCCGCAGCGTGACGCGCGTAGGCCACGCCGATGCGCGCCGCGACCGGGAACAGGGGCGCGAACGCCGCGAGATGCTCCGACTGCCGGCGCAGCCCGGCGCGCACCACCTCCACGGCGCGCGGAGCGGTCAGCCCTGCGGGCACCTCGCCCTCCGCCACGGCACGCCGATTGCGCTCCACGGCCGCGACGAGCGCCTCCGCCTGCTGCATGGCCTCCTCCGGCGGCAGCATCGCGACGATGGGGACGAAGTCGTAAGGGGAGAGATCGGCGGGCGGGCCGATCTGCGCGATCGCCTCCACGGCCGTGCGCGCTGCCGCCCCGCGCTGCGCCGGCGCGGCCCCGGCGGCCGCGGTGCGCGCGAACCCGATCGCGGACGCCGCCAGCAGCGCATGCGCTTCCAGCACGGCGAGGCTGGCTTCCACGCTGCCGTCGGCCGCACCCGGCCCGGACCTGGCGAGCGGATCGCGCAGCACGGCGCTCCACGCCGCGGCGAACGCCGCGCGCGACGCGTCGTCGGCGACCAGCGGGCGCGCGTGGTCCAGCGCCTCGCCGAAGGCCGCATGCGCGAGCGCATCCTCGAGCGCGAGCTCGTGCAGCCCGCCCTGCAGGAAGCGCGTGCGCGCGCGGATCCACGCGGACATCGGATCGCCGCCCCGGCGGGCGCGCGCGCCGCGGTCGATGCGCGCGAGGGTCATGAGCCCGGCGACGCGGCGGTCCGCGTGCAACTCGGCCTCTGCGCGCCCGAGCAGCATCACTTCTCCGGCGCCGGGAACGCGGTCGGCATCGTCGGCCAGCAGGCCGGCCTCGGCGCCCACCGCGCTCATGCGCACGATGAGATCCACCAGGCCCGACCGCCGCCCGACGTGACACGTGATGGCGGCGAGCAGCTCGACCTCCGGCGCGTAGTCGGGGCAGCGCTCCAGCAGCGTGCGCACCGCATCCACGCTCTTCGCCAGCGCCGCCGCGTCGCGCCCGCCGGCGGCGGCCCAGCGCCCATAGGCTTCGACGTGCTTCAAGAGCCAGACCTCGCCGGACCGGGTGGGGGGGGTGCGCATGGGTCCTCCTTGATGCAGGGGAGGCAGGGGCCGGGCGCTACTCGAAGGATGGGACGCCCGTCGGCCCGACTATCCGCCGCGGGCGTGGCGATGGGAATAGGCCGGAAGGCAGAAAGGCGCGAACGGCGTCCGGGCGGCCCGTGCGCCGGTCTTCCACTCGTCGCGGGCCCCCTCAGGCCCGCCCCGCCTTCCGGGTCCTCCGCCGCTCGGGCTCGGCCGCCTGTGCCAGCAGCCAGTTGCGGAAGAGACGCACGGCGGGATCGTCCGCACGTTCCTCGTGAACCAGCATGTAGTACTCCCCCGCGCTGGGCGTGTCCGCCGGGAACGGCATCTCGAAGTCGCCGATGCCCTCGTAGTTGCGCAGCAGGACTTCGGGAATGATCGCGATGCCCCGGGTCTCCCGGGCCGCCTGCATCGCCATGAAGAAGTGGCCGAAGTCGAGGGGATCCTGCCCCGTCACGCCGGGATGTCCATGCGCGCGCAGCCAGTCGGGCCATGCGTGGCGCCGCGTCGTGACGTGAATCAGCCGGTAGCGTGCGAGATCGGCCGGCGATCGCAGCGGCGCGCCCTGGCCGAGCAGCCGGCGCGACGCGATGGGCACGAGCACGTCGGGGAACAGGAGATCCGCCTCCACGCCGCTCCAGTCCTCGACCATCTGCAGATCGATGCGCGGCTGGTCCCGCCGATAGCGCTTGCCGGGCAGCCGCCCCACGCGGATGGCGACGTCGCTCGTGCGCAGGTCCGCCGGCTGGATCGACGTGACCAGCCGGACCTCGATCTCGCGATAGGCCTGGGTGAACGACGCGAGGCGCGGCATGAGCCACAGCGACGCGAGCGTCGGCAGGATGGTCACCGTGAGCACGCGGCGCGTGCGGCGGAAGAACAGCCGCGCCGTCGCGCGCTCGATCTGGTCCAGCCCGCCCTGCACCGCCGCCAGGTACTCGCGGCCGACGTCGGTGAGGCGGACCTTCCGCACCTCGCGCAGGAACAGCTTCTTGCCGAGGAACTGTTCGAGCGTGCGCACGTGCCGGCTCACCGCGCCCTGGGTGACGTTGAGCTCCTGCGCGGCCGCGGTGAAGCTCTCGAGCCGGCCGGCCGCCTCGAAGGCGCGCAGTGCGATTAGCGGCGGCATGCGGCGCGCCATACCCCTCCCGGTCGTCGATCACGGATGAATGAGTTTAAGTCATGCATGCCGGCGCAAGAAATCGTTTGTCGCGATCGAGCGCGCGAGCGTCAAATGAACCGATCCGGAGCACCGCCGCCATGATCGCGACCTTGAGCTCAGCCGTCCCCATCGACCTCGGTCGAGCCTCGCGCGCCGCGGCGCGGCCGGCGCTCGGCGCGCCGGTCCTGGAAGCCGAGGCCATCGAGAAGCGCTACGGCGCCACCTGTGCGCTCGCCGGGGCGAACCTCCGCCTGATGCCCGGCACGGTGCATGCCCTCATGGGCGAGAACGGCGCCGGCAAGAGCACGCTGGTGAAGATCCTCGTGGGCGCCCTCGCCCCCGATGCGGGCTCGCTGCGGCTCGACGGACGGCCCGTCCTGCACGCCTCGGTCGCGGCGGCCATCCGTGCGGGCATCGTGCCGATCTATCAGCACTTCACGCTGTTCGACCACCTCTCGGTGCACGAGAACCTCGCCGCGTTCGACCTTGCCGCCGGCCCGGGCTGGCGCACCGCGCGTCACCTCCTGCCGCCGGAGCGCGCGGTCGAGCTGCTCGCCGCCGTCGGACTGGACGGCGACCTCGCCCGCCCGGTCTCGACGCTGTCGCTCGGCGAGCGTCAGCTCCTGGAGATCGCGCGCGGGCTCGGGATGGCGTGCAAGGTGCTGCTGCTGGACGAACCGACCGCGGCACTCTCGCCGGCGGAGGCCGCGCGCCTCTTCGCCGTCATCGAACGCCTGCGCCGCGACGGCGCGGCGATTCTCTACATCAGCCACAAGATCGAGGAGATCGAGAGCCTCGCCGACCACGTGTCCGTATTGCGCGACGGGCGCACCGTGGTCGACGCCGCGCCGCGCGGCAGCCTGTCCCGGCGCGAGATCGTGGCCGCGATGCTCGGGGGCACCTTCGACGCGGCGGCCAAGCCGCGCGGCAGCCCGGGCGCCGCCGTCCTGCGCGCCGTCGCGCTGACGCGCGGGACCGGCCGCCCGCCGATCGATCTCGCCGTCGGCGCGGGGGAGATCCTCGGGCTCGTGGGGCTCGCCGGCTCCGGCGTGCTGGAGATCGCGGCCGCGCTCGCCGGCGGTCCGGCGGCCGGCGGCGCGCTGACCGTGGGCGACCGTCCCGTACCGCTCCGGGACCGCGTTGCCGCCGTGCGCGCCGGCGTGGCGTTCATTCCGGCCGACCGTCACGCCGAGGGGCTGTTCCCCATTCTCTCCGCGCTCGCGAACGCTTCGGCGTCGATGCTGCGCGCGTTGTCGCGCGCGGGCCTGCTGCAGCGGCAGCGCGAAGCGGCCATGTTCTCGCCGTGGATCGAGCGGCTGTCCCTGTCGCCGGCGACGCTCGCCGCCCCGGCGAGCGGCTACAGCGGCGGCAACCAGCAGAAGCTGCTCCTGGCGCGCGCCCTCGAGCTCCCCGGGCTCGCGGTGCTCGTTGCGCTGGAGCCCACGCGCGGCGTGGACATCGCCGCCCGCGACGTGATCCATGCCACGCTGGGCGCGGCGAGCCAGCGCGGCGTCGCGGTCGTGATCGCATCCAGTGATCTGGAGGAGATCGCGACGCTGTGCCATCGCGTGCTGGTCGTGCGCGACGGCGCCATCGTCGCCGAGCTCGACGGCCCCCTCGACGCGGAGCGCATCACGCACGCCCTCGCGGAGGCGGCGCGATGAACGCCCTGCTGCGCCGCGTGCCGGCGTCGTTCTGGGCGCTCGCCCTGCTGGTGATCCTGTGCGCCCTGTTCGTGCCGCGCTTCGCGTCCCTCGGCAACGCCGAGAACGTGCTGCGCGTCGCCGCCATCCTCGCGCTGGCCGCCTCGGGCCAGGCCATCGTGCTGATCATCGGCGGCATCGACTTCTCGATCGGTTCCGCAGTTGCGCTGGCGAGCGTCGCCACGGTGCTGGCGATGCCCGAGCTCGGCACCGTCGGCGGCCTCGCGGCCGGCGCGGGGGTCGCCGTCGCGATCGGCGCGGCGAACGGCGCCCTCGTCGCGGGCTTCTCCCTCCCCGCGTTTCTCGTCACCCTCGGCATGCTGATGGCCGTCCACGGAGTCGCCGCCGTCCTCTCCGGAGGACTCCCGCTGGACGCGCCGCCGTCCGATCTGCTCTCCTGGCCGGCGCGCGGGGTCGTGCTCGGCATGCCCGTGCCGGTCGCCGGCGCGGCGCTCGCGCTCCTGGTGCTGCACGTCGTCCTGCGCCACACCGTGCTCGGGCGCTCGTGGTTTCTCATCGGTGCGAACCCGGTCGCCGCGCGGTTCGCCGGCATTCCGGTGCGGCGCGCGACGTTCCTCGCCTACCTCGCGGGCGGCGTCTTCGTGGCGGCCGCCGCCGTGGTGCTCACCTCGCGTGTCGCGTCCGGGCAGCCCAACCTGCATCCGGGACTGCCGTTCGAGGCGATCGCCGCCTGCGCCGTCGGCGGCATTCCGCTCGCGGGCGGGCGCGGGTCGGCGGCGCAGGTCGCGATCGGCGCGCTGATCATCGCGATCCTCAACAACGTCGGCGTGCTCCTCAACTTCCCGGCCGCGTGGCAGCTGCTGCTGATCGGCGGGGTCATCGTCGGCGCCGTGCTGCTGCAGCACGAGCGGCTGCCCTTCCTGCGCGCGGTGCGATCGTGAGCGCGGCGACGCCCTCGTCGCTCGCCCTGCAGGGCCGCTACCTCGTGGCACCGCTCGCCGCCGCGGCGACCATCCTCTTCTTCGCGGTGGCCGCGCCCACGTTCCTCGCGGTGGGCAACTTCGTCAGCATGGGCTCGCAGTTCGGCGTGCTCGCGCTGCTGGCCCTCGGCCAGATGTTCGCATTGCTCACGCGCGGCTTCGACATCTCGGTAGGCGCCGTCGCCGCGCTCGCCAGCGTCGCCGCCGCGCATGCGTACAACGAGCTCGGCCCGGCGGGTCTCGTCCTCGCGCCGTTGGTCGGCCTCGCCTGCGGCGCGGTGAACGGCTGGCTGATCGGCCGGCTCGACATCCAGCCCATCATCGCCACGCTCGGCATGCTCCTCGCGGCGCGTGGACTGGCGCTGGCCGCGAGCGACGGCGGCCAGGCGATCCTGCTCGGCGATCCCGGCGCCTTCGGCGCCCTGCCGTATCGCCAATGGCTCGGCGTGCCCGCGCTGGCGTGGCTCACCCTCGCGGCGTTCGCCGCGGCCGCCTGGCTTCTCGCGCGCACGCGGCTCGGGCGCCGCCTCTACATGATCGGCTGCAATCCGCAGGCCGCTGCGCTCGTCGGTGTGCGCATGAGCGCAGCGTACGTCTCCGCCTACGCCCTGTGCGGCCTCTGCGCCGGTCTCGCCGCGGTGCTCCTGATGTCTCGCGCCGGCGCCGGACTCCCGGTGGAGGGCCAGGGCATGGAGCTGCAGGCGATCGCCGCGGCGGTGATCGGCGGCACCGCCCTCACCGGCGGCCTCGGCCGCGTGTCCGGCGTGCTCGCCGGCGCCTGCTTCGTCCAGCTGCTGGTGACCGGGCTGAATCTTCTCGGCATCTCGCCATTCGCGGCCGAGGTGGTGATGGGCATCGTCATCGTCGCCGCCGGCCTCGTCGACCGCGTGATCCGCCGCGCCACGGCGGACGCTTCCTGATCCCCACCAAGGAGCCTTCCATGATGCTTTCGCGCATTTGCCGCACCCTGACCGCCGCCGCGCTCGCCACGCTCGTCGCCGCCAGCGCCTCCGCCCAGCAGAAGACCATCGGCTTCTCCGCGCCCAACCTCGCCGCGTCCTTCTGGATCTCGGGCGCCTACGGCATCGAGGACGAGGCGAAGAAGCTCGGGGTGAACCTGGTCAAGCTGAACGCGGGCGGCGACGCCAACGTCTCGCAGCAGATCTCGCAGATCCAGGACCTCATGCAGCGCAAGGTGGACGCCATCATCGTCGGCGCGACGAACGGCGAGGCGGTGAAGGCCGTGGTCGAGCAGGCCGTGGCGCAGGGCATCCCGGTGATCGGCCTGTCCAGCCCGCCGGCCACGCCCAGGCTCGCGTCCATCGTGAGCGCCGACCACTACGACATGGGGCGACTGCAGGCACAGTGCCTGGCGAAGTCGCTGGGCGGCAAGGGCAACGTCGCGATGGTCGCGGGGCCCGCCGGCCAGGTGTGGGCCGACCGCCGCGCCGCCGGCTTCAAGGAGACCGTCGCGAAGGAGTTCCCCGAGGTGAAGATCATCGCGGAGTCGCGCATGGGCGACAACCGCAACCAGGCCCTCACCACGGCCGAGGACTGGATCCAGCGGTTCCCCGAGATGAACGGCGTGTACGCCGCCACCGACGACATGGCGGCCGGCGTGGTGTCGGCGCTGAAGTCGGCGAAGAGGATGGACAAGGTGCGCGTATCCGCGTCGAACCTGAGCCCCACCGCGCAACAGCTGCTGCGCGACGGCGACCTGGTGTGCACGTCGATCCAGCAGGTCGTCACGCAGGGCCGCAACGCGCTGCGCCAGGCGGTGGCGGCCGCGAACAAGTCCGGCAACGAGGCCCGCGTCGTGCTGCCCGCGGTGCTGGTCACGCGCGAGAACATCGACACCGTGGACCTCTCCGGGGTGGTCGCGCCCACGAGCTATCGGCCCTAGCCGCCAGGACCCGCCATGCTGCCCGGCCCCAACCGCTTCGCGTATTCGCCGATCGTCGACCGCCCGGACTTCACCTGGCCGGGCGGTCGCCGGCTGGCGATCCATCTCTCCCTCAACCTGGAGCACTTCGCCTACAACGAGGGCCTCGGCATCTCGTACTCGCCGGGGATTCCGCACCCCAACTCCTACAACTGGGCGTGGCGCGAGTACGGCAACCGGGTCGGCATCTGGCGCCTGATCGAGCTCTGCGACGCGCTCGACATCCCGATGTCGGTGCTGCTCAACTCGGAGTGCTACGACCACTGCCCGCAGGTGGTGGCGGCGCTGCGCGCGCGCGGCGACGAGATGCTCGGCCACGGACGCACCAACTCCGAGCACCAGAACAACTTCGACGAGGCCGGCGAGCGCAAGCTGATCGCGGACGTCACCGAGGCCATCGCGCGCCACGAGGGCAAGCCGCCGAAGGGCTGGCTGAGCCCCGGCGTCAACCCGAGCCTGGTGACGCCCGACCTGCTGCAGGAAGCCGGCTACACCTACCTCCTCGACTGGCCGATGGACGACCAGCCGGTGTGGATGAAGACCCGCAGCGGCCACATCCTCAGCCTGCCCTACCCCCACGAGGTCAACGACATCCCGATGATCGCGCTCCACCACGGCACCGCGCCGGCGTTCGCCGACATGGTGATCGACAACTTCGACGAGATGCTCGCGCAGTCGGCGCGGCAGTCGCTGGTGTACGGCATCGCCATCCACACCTTCCTCATCGGTCAGCCGTTCCGCCTGCGCCACTTCCGCCGCGCGCTGGAGCACATCGCGCGTCACCGCGACCGCGTGTGGATCACCACCTCCGGCGCGATCGCGCAGCACTTCATCGACCACGCACCCATCAAGCCGGAGGCCCAGTGAGACCCGCAGTGACGCCACGGGAGCACAGGATCGCGATCGCCGGCCTCGGCGCGATCGGCCGCGCACTGGCCACGAAGCTCGACGCGGGCATTCCCGGCGTACGCCTGGTTGCCGCGGCCTCCCGGGACGAGGAGAAAGCGCGTGGATTCCTCGCGGGGCTGCAGCACACCGTGCCCCTGGTGGCCCTCGAAGCGCTTGCGGAGCACGCCGACATGGTGATCGAGTGCGCGCCCGCCAACCTGCTGCCGCGCATCGCCGAGCCGACGCTGCGTGCCGGCAAGCAGATGATGGTGCTGTCGGCGGGCGCGCTGCTGACGCACGACCATCTGGTCGCGCTCGCGCGGGCGCACGGCGGCCAGATCATCGTGCCCACGGGCGCGCTCATCGGCCTCGATGCGGTCACCGCCGCAGCCGAGGGGGAGATCCGCGCGGTGCGCATGATCACGCGCAAGCCCGTGAAGGGGCTCGTCGGCGCGCCGTACCTGGTCGAGAACGGCATCGGCATCGACGACATCAAGGAGCCGCTGCGCATCTTCTCGGGCACCGCACGCGAGGCGGCGCGCGGATTCCCGGCGAATCTGAACGTCGCGGTCGCGCTCTCGCTCGCCGGCATCGGACCGGACCGGACGACGCTCGAGATCTGGGCCGATCCCGCGCTGACGCGCAACACCCACCGCATCGAGGTGGACGCCGACTCGGCGAGCTTCAGCATGTCGATCGAGAACGTCCCCTCCGAGAACCCGCGCACCGGCCGCATCACCGCGCTCTCGGTGATCGCGGCGCTGCGCAAGCTGCACAGTCCGCTGCGCGTCGGCACCTGAGGACGCCACGATGAGCATCGATCGCGAAGACATCCGCCGGCGCTATCTCGCCGTGGATACATCGAACGTCGCCGACGTGCTGGACACGCTCGGCCTGCCCGACCAGGGCCTCGCGCCCGGATTCGCGCCCTATCCTGCCGACGCCGGCAAGCTGGCGGGATGGGCCTACACCATCCGCGGCCAGATGACGCCCTATCCGCTCGGCGGCGACCCGCAGAAGATGGAGGCCTGCCAGGGCTTGTCGCCGGGCGAGATCAGCGTGTGGAGCGGCGACGGCGAGGGCATCTGCTACTTCGGCGAGCTGATCGCCATCGGCATGAAGGAGCGCGGCTGCGCGGGCGCTCTCGTCGACGGCGGCGTGCGCGACATCCGCTGGATCGGCGAGCAGCGCTTCCCGGTGTATGCGCGCTACCGCACGCCGGTGCAATCCATCGGGCGCTGGAAGGTGACGGGATGGCAGCTGCCGGTGAGCCTGACCGGCGCCACCGTCCGCCAGGTGACGGTCGCGCCCGGGGACTTCATCCTCGCCGACGAGGACGGCGCCATCGTGATCCCCGCGAGGGTCGTGGAAAGCGTGCTGGTCGAGGCGGAGAAGCTCACCCGCAAGGAAGTGGAGATCCGCGCCGCGCTGAGCGGGGGCATGACGCTGGCGGACGCGCTGAAGCGGTTCGGACACGTCTGACGCGAGCGGGGCCCTCGAAGTCGAGGGCGCCGGGAGCGGCGTAAAGCCCCGTCACGGCAGGCGCGTCCGGATCCACTCCCGGATGTCGGCCATCACCTGCTCGCGCCCGACGTCCGCGAGCAGGTCGTGCGCGTGGCCCTCGTACAGCTTCAGGGTCTTGTCCTTCGAGCCCACCGCTTCGAAGAAGTGCCGGCTGCCCTCCGGCCGGGTCACCTTGTCGGCGCTGCCGTGCATGATCAGCACGGGCAGCTTCAGCAGGGGAAACTCCTTCATCAGCCGCTCGTCCGCTCGCACGAGCTCCGCGACCGTCAGTGCGGGCTGGACCTCGTCGGCGATCAGGGGGTCGTCGAGCATCGCCTGCACCGCGGCGGGGTCCCGCGAGAAGTCCTGCGTCTTGAGGTCGAGCACGCGCAGATGCGGCGTGAGGTGGCTGAGGCCCTTCAGCGCCGCGAGGGCGAAGTCCGGCGCATAGACCCGGAACGCAAAGCTCTCGCAGATGAAGCCCTGCAATTCGTTCTGGTGCTCGAGCGAGTAGACCGCGGAGATCACACCGCCCGCGCTGTGGCCGAGCAGAAACATCGGCAGGCCGGGTTGCTGCGACCGCGCGAGGTTGATGGTGGCGTGAACATCGTCCAGATAGTCCTGGAATTTCTCGGTGTAGAAGCGCTCGCCCTCGGACTTGCCGCGGCCGTGCAGATCGAGGGCGTACACGGCGTAGCCGTCGGCCACGAGCTGCTCCGCCGCCCAGACGTAGTAGCCGCCGTGCGACTTCACGCCGTGGCAGATGGCGACCACCGCCCGCGCCGGGCCGGAGGGCGTCCAGGAACGGACGAAGATCTTCAGTCCGGCACCGCCCTCGATGCAGTCCTCTCGGGGCGCGACGCGATCGTGCAGGCTCATGGCGATGTCTCCTGGGTGCGGGGGTGGCCGCGCGGCGGCGCCATCGCGGTCTCGGCGCACTTCGGCGCGCGCCATCACAACACCCGTTCGGAGGTGCGTCTATTGAACCTAGGTATAGGGCGTCGCTCGCACCGCCGGCGTCAGCCGGCGCGGCGGCGGGGCAGCGGCACGTCGAGCCGCGCGGCCATGCGCACGAGCTCCGCGAGCGACGGCGCCCGCATCTTGCGCATCACGCGTCCGCGGTGCGCCTTGACGGTGATCTCCGCCGTGCCCATCTCCGCGCTGATGCGCTTGTTCGGAAGCCCGGCCACGACCCAGGCCATCACCTCGCGCTCGCGCGGCGTCAGCGACGCGTAGCAGTCGCGCAGCACGTGGAGGGTGGTCGACTCCCAGCCGGACTGCTGCATGACGCGCTCGACCGCCGAACCAACGCGGCCGGCGTGCGGCGAGGGCGCCTCGCGCCCTGCTCCTGACAGCGCGCTGCCGACGCGGTCGCGCTCGATCGCCAGCGCCGCGATGTACGTCATCTGATGGATCGCGTCCTGGTGCGTGACCCCGGGGAGTGCCGGCGTCCGCCAGTAGACCGCGAACGTCCCCAGGGCCGCGCCGGCCGCGGAGAGGATCGGCGTGGACCAGCAGGCGCGCAGGCCGTGGCTCAGCGCGACGCGCGACCAGTCCCGTTCGATCCACCGCTCGTCGGAGGCGATGTCCTGCACGACGACCTGCACGCGCTGAGAGACCGCCATGCCGCACGGTCCGAACTCCGGCGCCGCGGGTCGCCCGTCGAGCGCACGGCTGTAGGCGTCGGGGAGGCTCGGCGCCGCGCCGTGCCTGACGTGCGCGCGATCGGGCGCGACGAGGAGGACGGTGCATTGGCAGCCGTCCAGCACCTGCTCCACCAGCCGGCACAGGGCATCCAGCACGTCCGCGAGCGGGACGCCCTGCGCGATCTGCTCCAGCAGACGCCTGCCGCCCTCGAACAGCGCGAGCGCGACGGCGTGATCGGAAGGGTCGTGTGCGGAGGCGTCCATGTGCGGTCCAGTCTACCGGACCTCGCCTGCCGCCTCCCGGCGCGGACGCCATCAGGGGACGCGGAGTGCGGGGGAACAGGGTCGTCGTTGACCCACTCCCTCTCCAGTGCTACCTTGGTGTCACCTTCGATCTTGCAAGGATCCACCCGTGCCCGCCACCACCACCCTCAAGCTCAGCGACGACTTGCGCGCGCGCATTGCGCCGCTCGCCCGGGCCGCCGGCAAGACGATGCACGCGTGGATGGTCGAAGCGCTCGAGTCGCAGGCGACGCTCGCCGAGATGCGCGAGTCATTCATCGCCGACGCGCAGATCGCGGCGGACGAGATCGACGCCGGCGGACCGCTCTACGCCGCCGAGGACGTGCACGCCTACATCGTCGGGCGGGCGCAGGGGCGCACCGTGCGTCGTCCCACCCCCGTCCGGCGCTCGCGCGCGCGGCGCTGACCGGAGCGCGCGGCGGCGTGCTTCCGATCTTCTACTCTTCGCGCGCGCTGCATGACCTCGAGCGGCTGTTCGACTTTCTCGCGGAGCAGGACGCAAGCGGTGCCCAGACGGCCGTCGAGGTCATCGTCGATGCCGTGACCGTCCTCCAGCGCCATCCCCACATCGGCCGGCCGGTGAGAGGGCCGATCCGCGAGCTCGTCATCTCGCGGGGAAAGACGGCGTACGTCGCGCTGTATCGGGTGCGGGCAGGGCTTGAGCGCGTCGAGGTGCTGGCCATCCGGCATCAGCGGGAGGCGGGGTATAGCGCGTAAGGGGGTGCGCGCCGCCTGCGCGCTCGCGGGCGATTGCAGCACAATCACGCCACCCCAACGCCCGAGCGACCGCAATGAACACACCTCTCGATCCGAACCAGATCTTCGACCCCGCGCTCAAGGGCACCGCGCTGGTCCTGCAGCCCGACGAGGGCGAATCCTGGTGGCAGCCGCAGCCCGCCGGCGGCTACATGACGCTGAAGGTCGGGCCGCGCAACTGCAATTCCAACTTCGCGTCCTTCGGCGTGCAGTGCATCGCGCCCGGCGGCTACGTGCGCGAGCACTGGCACTCGCGCCAGGAGGAGATCCTGTTCTGCTTCGAGGGTGAGGGACTCTTCATCGTCGATGGCGTGGAGCACGTGGCGGTGCCCGGCACCACCGTCTTCGCCGGACGGTGGGTGCGCCACAAGATCGTGAACACCGGCAAGGTGGATTTCAAGATGACGTGGACGTTCCTTCCGCCGGGCCTGCACGAGTTCGCCGAAGCGATAGGCCGCCCGCGTCGCGCGGGCGACCCCGCGCCCGCGCCCTTCGCGCGGCCCGCCGACACGCTCGCGGTGGAAAAAGCCACCGGCTTCGGGCCGAAGATCGGGGAGTGAACCCGGTCAGCCCGGCATGCGCGCGATGAGTTGTTCTTTAGAAGCAAGCGCCGCGCCGCGCGAACCATGCACCTGCTTGTCGCGATGAGCGGTCCGGCTTTCCCGTATGCTGCGGCCCGCAGACGGAGCGCGCGAATGCGGGATTCAAGAACAAGATTTGCAACGGCTGGCCTTGCGGCGGTGGTACTGATGCTCCTGATGGCAGCGGCGCCGCAGGCGGCGGCGACCGCGCCCTGCGACGGCGTGCCCTATCTCGCCTCGCCCCAGTTCGACGCCGCGACCTGCCGCTTCCGCAACCCGCCCAATGCGTTCGAGCGCCCGCACCGCAGCGGCTGGGCGATCTGGACGCGCTTCGTCGCCCAGGCGAAGCCGCCCGGCACGGTCCCCACGGACCCGATTCCGGTGCGGCCGGTGACGCGAGCGCAACTCGACGCCCTGGACAACCGCGCCAACCACCTCGTTCGTCTGGGCCACTCATCGTTCCTGCTCAAGCTGCAGGGGCGCTACTGGCTCATCGATCCGATGTTCGGCGAGCGGGCATCGCCTTTCTCGTTCGCGGGTCCGAAGCGGTTCCACGCGCCGCCGCTGCCGCTGGACGAGCTGCCCGACATCGACGGCCTGGTGCTTTCACACGACCACTACGACCATCTCGACGAGGGCACCATCCGCACGCTGGGACAGCGCGTGCAGCGCTACTTCGTCCCGCTCGCGGTCGGGCCGCGCCTGCAGAACTGGGGCATCGAGCTCGATCGGATCCAGGAATTCGACTGGTGGCAGGAGGCCCGCCTGGCCGACGTCACCGTGACCGCCGTGCCTGCGCACCATTTCTCCGGCCGCACGCTCGCCGACCGCAATTCGACGCTGTGGTCGGGCTGGGTCATCGCCAGCGGCCGCGAGCGCATCTTCTATTCCGGCGACACGGGCTACCACGAGGGCTTCGCGGAGATCGCCCGACGCCACGGTCCGTTTGACATCGCGCTGATGGAGAACGGTGCCTACGACGCCTACTGGCCGATGTCGCACATGACGCCGGAGGAGACGGTGCGCGCGTTCAAGGAGGTGGACGCACGGCTGCTGTACCTGGTGCACAACAGCACCTTCGACCTGGCCTTCCACGGCTGGCGCGAACCGCTGGACCGCGTGGCCGCGATCGCGGAGAAAGAAGGCCTGCCGCTTGCGACGCCCGAGGTCGGCGAGGTCCTCACGCTGGGGCAGCCGCGGGAGAATCGGAAGTGGTGGGAGGGGTTGAAGTAGTCGGGCGCCGCGGTGGCCCGCGGGGCCTGCCAGCGACCCCGACTACGAAGTACCCGCCGCTCGCTCCAGTACCTCTGCGAAGGCCTGCATCGAGCCCGGCATCGGCGCCGCGGCGTGCGCAGCCGCCCGCCGATCGTGCTCGGCCACGAGTTCCGACGTCGTCGGCGCGGCGTCCGAGGGCGTGACCATCGCCTGTCCGTCGACAAGCGGCGTGCATAGCGCCAGGGTCACCTGGTCGGGATACGAGACGCGAAACCACGCGAACGCGGTGCCGTCCTTGCGCGCGTAGCCGTGATACGCGACCTCCGGCTGCGCCGGGGTCATGAGATCGCCGATCTCCCGGAACCCGGCGCTCTTCAGCGCCTTTTCTTCCGTGCGGATGCGGTCCGCGATCTTCTCCGACAGCAGCAACGCCATGGTCTGGTGCCACGCCCGGCCACCGGGCGCGGCGTGGATCAGCGCGCCCTGGATCGGCGACGTGGGGAACATGCCGTCGTCGTCCTCGTCCTCTTCCTCCTCCGGCGGGGCGCTGGCCTCGAGGACCGGCCACGTCGATCCGAAGCGCGACGCGAAGACGGCGATGCCGAGCAGGCCGACTTCCTCGCCGGGTTTCCTGAACGCGATCGACGTCTTGCCGAGTCGCGGCGGGTTGCGGTCGAGCAGCCTGCCGAGCGTGCGCTTCGCCCGCCCGAGGATTGCCTCGCCTTCGGCGCGATCGCGCACCGCGATCGAGGTCCCGTCCACTTCGCGCGCAAGCGACAACGCGCCCGTCAGTGCCGCGGAGGCCGCCGCGGGGAACGCGCGCTCGATGTGCCAATCGCCGGCCCGCAGCGGCCCGCGCAACCAGAGCCATCCCGCGCCCTCCGGCGACGGATCCATCGGCGCCGCGCAGAGCTCGAGCGTCGTGCCATCGGGCATCGCCGCGAGCCGCGGCTCGAGTTCGGCGATGCGCGCGAGCGATGCACTCGGATCGAGGTCCGACGAGAAGAGCAACCGCTCGACGCCGCCTTCCGGTACGCCGACCACGCCCTCGGGCCAGGGGCCGCCGAAGTCGGCCGATGCGCCGGCAGGCAGCGCGAGCCGCAGTTCGAACACGACCTGCGCCGCGAACCACGCGATGCGTGCCGCGTGCGCCGCCGCCGTAGCGGCGAGCGTGACCGGCGCACCGTCGGCAATGGCCGGGGGCTCGCCGCCGCATCGTGCAGCGAGCGGCGGGAACACTTCTCGCACGTACGTCCACTCGCCCGATGCCGCACCGGACCGGCGTTGCACGTTGCTTGCGACGACGCCGAGCGGACAGCGCTCCGGCTTGCGCGCATTCGCCTCGCTGTCGAACCAGCCGCCGTCGGGCAGCGCGGTGAGTCCATCCTTCGGCGCCGCCGCGACGGGTTCGAGATGCAGCAGGAACGCCACCGGTTCGAGCGTCTCGTCCCACTCGGGCACGGTCGCATCGGACTGCGTCCGCGACATCCACGCGTCGAGTGGTTCGCCGCGGTCGTATCCGCCGGCCAGATGATCGATGACCGCGCTACCGTTCACGCCGTGCAGGTGCGTGTAGAGCGAGGCCCTGTAGCGGCCCTTCGGGATCGCGACCTCGCCGACGAACTGCGCCCACCACGCGTCGCCGGCGTCGTAGTCCTCGTTGGAGAAGGGCGCGCCGCCGGTCACGCACAGCCGGCCGTCGGGCACGTCGAGGTGCCAGTCGGTGCGCGCGACCCATTCCTCCGACTCCTGCGCCGAGAGCGGCTCGCCCGCGACGATGCGGATGACGAACGAGTCGTCCTGGATCAGCTGGAACGGCAGCATGTCGCCGCGCCGCACCGCCTCGAGCCACTCGGGCGAGCCTTCGTCCATGGCCTTGCCCGCCATGCGACGGGACGTGACCACGAAGCCCGTCGCCTCGTTGTAGATGCCGAGATCGCAACGCAGCGGCAGCGCGGGAGCGGCCTTGGCGGCCGCGGCCGTGGCGGCGATCGCACGCGCCTCGTCGTCGGCGGGCTGCATGCCGTCCGCAAGGCACGCGAGCACTTCGCTCGCCAGAGCGTCAGCCGCGGCCGCCTCGCCGGCGCACCGCATGAAGCCCGGCAGGCGCTCGTCGCCGCCCTCGTTCTCCCGCCGGCGCAGGATCGCGCCGTCGCGGACGATCCGGATCACATGCCTGCGCTTGCCCTTGCCACGCTCTACGGTTGCCATATGCCCCCCTTGCTGGACGAGTCGGAAACGCCGGCACAGCCGAGGAAGATAGAGACCGCCGCAGGGACCCGGAAGGAAGAAGTTCGCGACGCCCGCCGCGCGTGAGAGGCGGGCGAGGTCATTGTGCGCAACGCGTCGCGACGGTCCGGCGTCTGCCGCGAGAACGCCGTACGGTTCCTGCGGCCGGACCAGATCTACGCTGGGAACGCGGGGTACGGGCGGTACGTTTGCCCCAACGTTGCGCTGAACTCACGCTCGCCGGATCCGCCGCGATCCGGCATGACTGCGCCCCTACGTCGAACGCGAAGCCATCGCCTTCTAGCGAGGTCGCGATCATCGAGGCATTGCCGCCGCAAACGCCTTCGCGGCCGTTCGAGCGGCCGCCCTCCCGATGACCGGGCACGAGTCCGCGCGCCATCGTGGGTGCAGGTGACCGCCACGTAGAACAACAGGGCCGGCATTGACTCACCTGCTGTCGGGTGCTACCTTGGTGTCACCTGCCGCCTCGAGAGGATCGCCCGTGCCCGCTACCACCACCCTCAAGCTCGGCGACAACTTGCGCGCGCGCATCGCACCGCTCGCGCAGGCCGCCGGCAAGACGATGCACGCGTGGATGGTCGAAGCGCTCGAGGCGCAGGCGACGCTCGCCGAGATGCGCGAATCGTTCATCGCCGACGCGCAGATCGCGGCCGACGAGATCGACGCCGGGGGGCCGCTGTACGCCGCCGAGGACGTGCACGCCTACATCGTCGGGCGCGCGCAGGGGCGTACGGTGCGCCGCCCCACGCAGGTCCGGCGCGCGCGCGCGCGGCGCTGACCGGTGCGCGCGGCGGCGTGCTGCAGGTCTTCTACTCATCGCGCGCGCTGCACGACCTCGAACGGCTGTTTGCCTTTCTCGCCGAGCAGGACGCAGGCAATGCGCGGCTCGCCGTCGAACTGATCGTCGATGCCGTGACCACGCTGGCGCGCCATCCCCACATCGGCCGGCCCGTGAGGGGGCCGATCCGCGAACTCGTGATTTCGCGGGGGAAGACGGGCTACGTCGCGCTCTACCGGGTGCGTGCCGGGCTGGACCGGGTGGAGGTGCTCGCCATCCGGCATCAGAGGGAGGCGGGGTATAGCGCGTGAGGACTGCGCTCCGGATCTCCCGGCGCGGCCGGCAAGACAGGCGGGCGTCTCAAGCCTCGGGAAACAACCGCGGGAACAGCACGTCGAGTGCCTTCACCGGGAACCGGAGGGACACCGCGCCCTTCGGTGTGTCGGATCCGAGGACGCCGTGATCGACGAGCGTGCCCAGGAGGCCGCGCACGGTGCGTTCGCCGAGCGCGGTGATGCCTGCCGCCTCGCCGCGCGCGATCTCGCCGCGATGCAGGACTTCCGCGAGCAGCACACCCGCTTCGGCGCGCCAGCCCTGCATCGCCGCGTACGCCTTCAACCGATCGGCCAGCCCCGCGAGATCGAACATGCCGCTCATGAAGCGGATCTGATCGAGGCAGACGCGCAGGAACCAGGTCGAGAAGTCGATCAGCGCACGCTCGGAGAGATTCCCGCGGCCGTCGAGATCGCCCTGCCGCGGCATGTCGGCGTGATCCATCATCGACTTGTACTCGGTGCGGCTCTCGAGGCCGCGGGCGAGGCCGCGAGAGATCGACCACAGCCCGTGCGCGCCGATGCCGGCCTGCAGCGCCATCGCATGGCTCATCAGGCGGCTGACGCGGCCGTTGCCGTCGGGAAACGGATGGATGAAGTTGAAGCGGTGATGCGCAGCCGGGATCGCGAGGATGCGGCGCGCCGGGCTCAGCTTCGGGAACGCGTAGCGCTGCTCGAAATGCGCCATGAAGTCCCCGACGCGCGCGCTTGCCGGCGGCTGGTGACGGCCAACCGCAACGTCTTCCTCGGGCTTCGCCCGCAACTCGCCGGGCACCATTCTCAACTCGCGTCCCGCGCCTGCGATGCGCAGCATCGCGTCCGGCGCGTCGCGATAGAACTCGCGATGCAGATGCGCGATGAACGCGAGCGATGCGGGCTCAGGCAACGATCCGTCCGCGAACTTCCGATCGATCTCGCGCTGGAGGCGGATATGCTGCCGCGCCTCGAGCTGGAGATTGCGCCGTTCCTCGTTGGCGTCGAGGTCACCGCCGAGCGCGCGTTCGATGTCTCGCGGCCGGGTGTCTTTGCCCTCGATGAGGTTGGAGTAGTAGCAGTTCATGACCCGCACCAGATCGGCCAGGCTCGCCGCGGTGCGCGGATGCAGCCGGCTTCCGAGCGCGGCGGCGGCAGCGGGAATCTCGGCGAGGAGGTCGAGCAGGTCGCCCGAGGCCTCGCCGAGGAGCGCCGGCTCGATCCTCGACGGGAGTTCTGGAAGGGCCATTTCTTGCCGATCGCCGAAACTCGGTAAGTACTCATGCTATCAGCAAAAAGCCTCTTTCTGAGCGGCGCTTTTGCCGATGTTCATTGCCGATCTTGTTCGCTCTCGCGACAGGCTGCCGGCTTCCGACGCTTGACGATATGGCCTCGCGGCCCTCTTTCACGAGAGCGTGCGGGGTGGAGCGTGCGGCCCATGTAACCGCCGGCCTCGGGCGACATCGAGCGCAAGGGCATGGAGATCGGCACCGTCATCACCCCCAGGGAAGACAGGAACCGTTACGCGGTCTCGGTCGGCAGCCTGTCCGACCTGCTGCAGTTCCTCGACTCGACGATCGTGCGGCCGCGCGAGGTCCAGGACGTCGTTGCCGACAAGACGCTCGCCGCCGAACGGCACTGCGGCGAAGGCACCGCGTGGATCCGCGTCGGCGCGGTGCGCACGCCCCCGGCGGAGTCGGTGCCGATTTCCTGGACCGACTACCACCTGCCGCCCAAGTTCAGGGCCGTCGTCCCGCAGTTCGGCAAGCGCGTCGGGCCGATCTATCCTCTGCTCGAACGCAGGTACGGCATCGCGATCTCACGGATCGAGCAGGATATCGGGGCGTGTCTGCTGCGGCAGCCGATGGCGGGGTTACTGGCCGCGACGGTTCGGGCGCCGGCGCTGCGGGTGATCCATCGCATGGTGGACAGCGACGGGATGCCGCTCTACTGCACGCTGAGTGTCTATCCGGCGGAGCGGTTCAGGTATGTGCAGGTCATGACGCGCAACGGATCGTAGGATCGCGAGGGTCGACCAGACCCATGGCGCGCGCCTCGATCGTCCGGCCGGTCGGCCCGTCGGCGCCGCCCGGTGAATCGTCGCCCGGCACCGGCAGTCCTCGGCCATGAGGAGCTGACCCGCCGACGATCCGCGCTGCGACGGCGAGCGACCGAAGGGGTTCTCGTCGATCGAAGCCTCGCACTGCTGGTGCGCGACACCGCCACGTGCCGCACGGCCGGGCAAGTCGTGACCACCGATCTGACCCTCGATCGCGTGACCACCCCGGATGGCTCTTCGATGGCTCTCCGCGGGCGATGTCCGCCGGACGCAGCGTCTGCAAGATTGCCTCGTCGTCATCACTCGTCGCGACCGGAGGCATCCATGCACGTCCATGAGAACGCGAAGCGGCCGCGGGCCGCGCTGTCCGGCCTGCGCCGGACCCTGCTCGCGTCCTGGCAGGACGGGTTGTGGCTGTTGTCGCTGGAGCGCCATTCGATCGCGCCAGGCGACAGCACGCCGCTGCACCGGCACTTCTGCGAGGAGGTTGCGGTCGTGCTCGCCGGCCGCGGCGAGCTGCACGTGGAGGACACCGTGCAGCCATTCGGCCCCGACTCGACCCTGGTGATCCCGCTCGGCGCGAATCACCGCATCGTGAACACCGGCGCCGCGCCGCTGTTGATGCTCACCGCCTTCTCGTCGGCGGCGGTGGAGACCGTGGAAGCGCTCGACCAGCCGGCCGTCGCATTGGAGGCGGCGTGAGGGCCGTGCGCGCCGCGGTGGCGCGCGGCTTCGCCCCTGCGGCGGACGCGCTCGCGGTCATCGGCGCCGCGACCGCTGTGGCTTGCCTGCCGGTCGCGATCGCCGTCGCCCCGTTCGCCGCGCTCGTTGCACTCGATGCGGTGGTGAAGCCGGCGTTGGCGGACACGCCGTCCGGCCCCCTGCCGCAGCGCCTCGACCAGACCGGCCTCCACCCCGCGAATGCCTCGGTCATGCCGTTCTCGCCGCAGTACCCGCTGTGGTCCGACGGCGCCACCAAGCGACGCTGGATCGCGCTCCCTGCCGGCACCGCCATCGAGGCCTCGCGCCCGGCCGCCTGGCAGTTCCCGCGCGGCACGAAGCTGTGGAAGGAATTCGCCATCGAGGGCCGGCGAGTCGAGACGCGATTCATCGAGCGCCTTGCGGACGGCGAGTGGCGCTACGCGACCTATGTCTGGAACGACGCCGGCACCGAAGCCATGCTGGCGTCGGCGCAGGGCATCGCCGCGCTGCCGCTGGCGAACGGGCGCACCTACGCCATCCCTTCCCAGGCCGACTGCCGGGCGTGTCACGAAGGCGCGCCGACGCCGGTGCTCGGCTTCTCGGCGCTGCAGCTCTCCGCCGATCGCGATCCGCTCGCGCCGCACGCCGAGGCGCGGCGCGCCGACGAGCCGGACTTGCGCACGCTCGTCGCAGGCGGCCTGCTCCGCGGCTTGCCGCAGCGGCTGCTCGAAGCGCCACCGCGCATTGCTGCCCCGACGCCGACCGCGCGCGCTGCGCTGGGCTACCTGCACGGCAACTGCGGTCATTGCCACGGGGACCCGGCGACGGCCGATGCGGCGGTGCCGGTCGGGCTCACGCTCACGGTCGATGTCTCCGATCCCGCCGCCGGTGCCAAAGCCCTGCGCGCGCTCGTCGAGGGCAGCAGCCGCTTCCGTTCGTTCCAGCGCCGCGGGGCGCGCCACGTCGTGCCCGGCGACCCCGGCGCCAGCGTGCTCGTCGAGCGCATGCGCTCGCGGGATCCGCGCGTGCAGATGCCGCCGCTCGGCACGTCGCTGCCCGACGCGGCGGCCCTGGCGCTCATCGAGCGCTGGATCACCCAGGACTTTCCCGCCCCTACCAAGGAGACCTCGCCATGAAGAACCCCGTTCCTGTCGCCGTTCTCGTCGCCGCTGGTGCGCTCGCGGTCCTCGCCGACGCCGTGCAGGCGCAGACGCAGACGCCCGCCGACTACGCGTCCGCGTCGGCCAAGCTCGCACGCGGCAAGTACCTCGTCACCATCGCCGGCTGCAACGACTGCCACACGCCCTGGAAGCCCGGACCGAACGGCGCCGAGCCCGACATGAGCCGCATGCTGTCGGGCCATCCGGAGAGCATGGCGATGCCGCCCGCGCCGTCGCTGCCCAAGGGTCCGTGGCTGGTCAGCGCCGCCGCCACCAACACCGCGTGGTCCGGCCCGTGGGGCGTGAGCTTCACCGCGAACCTCACGCCCGATCCGGAGACGGGACTGGGCAAGTGGACGCTGCGCAACTTCGTGGACACGATCCGCACCGGCCGCCACATGGGCCGCGGCCGGCCGATCCTGCCGCCCATGCCGATCCCGATGTACAAGCACATGACCGACGACGACCTGGAGGCCGTCTACACCTTCCTCCAGTCGATCCCCGCCATCCGCAACCGCGTGCCCGAGCCGCTGTCGCCCGCGGCCGAATCCGCGTCGCGTTGACCCGATCCTGGAGCGCAGCCATGCCACGCAAGCCCCTCATCGCAGTCATCGGTGCCACCGGCGCACAGGGTGGCGGCCTCGTGCGCGCCATCCTCGCCGACCCCGCGCGCCGCTTCGTCGTGCGCGCCATCACCCGCAGGCCGGATGGCGATGCGGCACGCGCGCTGGTTGCCCGCGGCGCAGAGGTCGTCGCGGGAGATCTCGACGACCCCGCGTCGCTCACGCGTGCGCTCGAAGGCGCGCACGGCGTGTTCGCCGTGACCAATTTCTGGGAGCACTTCTCGCCCGAGCGCGAGCTGGCCCAGGCGCACAACATCGCGCGCGCGGCACAGGCCGCGGACATCGCCCACGTGATCTGGTCGACGCTGGAGGACACCCGCCTCGAGGTGCCGCTCGACGACTCCCGCATGCCGACGCTGATGGGGCGCTACAAGGTGCCCCACTTCGATGCCAAGGGCCAGGCGGACGCGCTGTTCGCACACCTGCCGACTACTTTCCTGCGGACGTCGTTCTACTGGGACAACCTGATCCACTTCGGCATGGGTCCCCGCCGCGACGCCGACGGCAGGCTCGTCTTCGTGCTGCCGATGGGCGAGCGGCCGCTGCCCGGCATCGCCGCCGCCGACATCGGGGCGTGCGCCCACGGCCTCTTCGTGCGGGGCGATGCCACGATCGGCCGGCACGTCGGCATCGCCGGCGAGCACCTCACCGGCAGGCAGATGGCCGTCGCGATCGGCGCTGCGCTCGGCGAGCCCGTGCACCACGTCGCCATGCCGTTCGCCGAGTACGCGGCCCTTCCCTTTCCCGGGGCGGCCGACCTCGCGAACATGTTCCAGTACAAGCACGGCTTCAACGCCCGGTACTGCGCGTCGCGGCCGGTCGAGCGCACGCGCGAATTGCACCCGGGGCTCGCGAGCTTCGAGCAATGGCTGGCGCGCAACGTCCGGCACATGGAGGCGTCGGTGGCCGCGTAACCACCAGGTCGGGTGAAGCGGCCGCGTCCGGGACGGATCAGCGACGGTGCTCGCGATACCAGGACGCGGCCTGCTGCCGCGAGGCGAGGTCGAGCTTGTCGAGGATGTTGGCGACGTGCCGCTTCACCGTGTGCGGGCTCAGGCCCAGCGTGCGCGCGATGAGCTTGTTGCTCTGGCCGTCGGCCATCTGGGCGAGCACCTCGAGCTCGCGCGAGCTGAGCGCCGCGCCTGCGAACGCAGCGTTCGGCGTCGGTGTCGGCCGGGCGGCAGCCGCGCGCAGCCACGCCTGGTGCTCCGGCGAGAGCCGGTCGTTCCAGCGCACGTCGGCCAGTTCCGCGAGCGCGGCGGGCCCCGCGAGACGCATGGGCCCGGGCTCCCCGCTCTCCTCCGCGCGCTCGAACGCAGGTCGCAGCGCCGCGGCCGCCGCGTCGATCCGGCCGTCGCGCACGAGCGCGTGAGCCCAGCGCACGCGCAGCTCGCCCGCCTGGCCGTAGTGGTTCAGCGCCGCTTCGTCGCGCAAGGCGAGCTCGAAGCCGCTTGCGGCGTCGCGCCAGCGGCCGTCCAGTGCGGCAAGCCGCGCCGCGAGTGCGCCCCGCTGCCGGCGGTACAGCGCCGGCTCCGCGGGATCCTCGCCGCCGCGCAGCTTCGCCGCGGCTTCACGCTGCACCTGCGCATCGTCCAGCACGGCCGCCACGCGAAGCTGCAGGTAGACCGTGTGCTTCCACCAGACGCGGTGTCGGCCGCTCCCCCGATCCTCGTCGAGCAGATCGAGCAGGCGCTGCGAAGCGGCCAGCGCGGGATCGGCGCGGCCGAGCACGGCGTGCACGAAACCCCCGACGATGTGCAGATAGGTGATCGGTCGCCGCGGCGAGTTCATCCAGCGCACCGCCTCGGCGACCCGTTCGAGCAGCGGCAGTGCCGTCTCCGCGCGATCGGCGAAGAGCTCCAGGCCCGCCTGGAGCGCCTCGGCCATGACGCCCATCTCGGCGGGGGGGTCCTCGGGCACGCTTGCGAGCGCGCCTGCGACGTATCGCGCGAGCGCGGGCCGGATGCCGTACAGACCGAGGAAGGTCGTCGGCGGCATGCAGGCGAACCTGAGCCAGGGCGCCGCGCCCGCGTCGAGCAGCGCGACCGCTTCCGCGTACGGCCGCGCGACGCGGTCCGCCTCGCAGGCGCCGAGATGCCGCCACGCCCGCGCGACCGCGAGCAGGATACGGTTCTCGTCGTCCAACGACTGCGCGGCGATGGCGTCCAGCTGCGGGCCTACCACCGCCCAGTCGTCGGCGTTCGCCGTCGAGCCCGCGCGGATCACCGAGAACAGCTGCACGCGCTGCGCCTGGGCCTGCTGGCCGCCCCGCGCGAATCCGGCAGCGGCCTTTCCCATCGCCTCCGCCGCGCCTGTCCAGTCCCACTGCGACCATGCGCACAGGCCGCGCAACTCCTGCAGCGCGGGCGACTCATCGCGCCACGCCGCGGGAAAGCCCTCGATCAACCGCCGCACCTGCAAGGTTGCGCCGGCGGCAATGCGTTCGGGCGCCGTCAGGACGAGGGCCGTTTCGGCATCGGCCCACGCGCCGGCGCGCAACAGGTAGCCGACGCGGCGCAGGACATCGCCCTCCCCCGCGGCGGCGCGCGCCAGCAGCCGCGGCCAGTCGTGCGGGCGCTCGCGGCGCAGCCGGTCTTCGAGGAAGTCGCGAAAGAGATCATGCAACCGCAGCGTGGGTTCTTGCTCGTCCACCACGGTGACGAACAGGCCGCGGCGTTCGATCTCCTCCAGCCATCTCGCCGCATCGGGCTGGTCGGACACCTGCGCACAGCGCGTCGCGCTCAGCTCGGGCAGCACCGAGCAATCGAGCAGGAAGGTGCGCAGCGGCACAGGCATCTGGTCGAGGACTTCGGCTGCGAGGAAGTCGAACATCGCGCGGTCCTGCACGACTCGCGCGCCGGGCTCGCGACGCGCATCCAGGAGCAGGCCCAGGCCCGCGGCCCAGCCGCCGGTGCGGTCGAGCAGTGCCTGCGCATCGTCGCGGCCGCGGGTCGCGGCCAGCGTGGACACCTCGCTCGCGGTGAAGCGCAGCGCGTCCTGCCGCCACTCGGCGAGCTGGCCGCGCGCCCGCCAGCGTGCGAGCGGCAGCGGCGGCTCGACGCGGGTCGCGAGGACCACGCCCCATTGCCGCGGCAAGCGCTCGATCAGCCGCTCCAGGAACTCGAACACCGCCGCATCCTGCGTGCGGTGCAGATCATCGATCACCATCACGCCGCGAGGCGTGTCGACGCCCGCGAGTGCGTTCACGAGGTCGGTCGCCAGCGCCGCCGTCGCGCCCGGCCGATTGCCGATATCGGCGACCAGCGCTTCCGGCGCGACGCGCCAGGGCACGTCATACGGCTCCAGCGCCGACACCAGGCAGTCGGCCAGACGCGTCAGATCGTCGTCCTCGTCGAGCGCGATCCAGACGAGCGGCTGGTCGGCGGGCCAGCGGGCGAGTTGCTGGGTCAGGAGGACGGTCTTGCCGAAGCCCGCAGGCGCGCAGAGCAACGTGAGCGGGTACTCGGTCACCGCGGTGGCGATAGGCGAGGCGAGCCGGTCGCGCGCGAGCAGCCCCGCGCGCGGCCGGGGCGGCTGGATCTTGGTCTGCGCGAAGTCGCCGACGGGCACGGAATGATTCTAGGGCGTTCCGCCGTTGCGGGTCCGTTGCTGCCAAGGAGCGAGCACCGGCGCTGCGGGCCGCCGACGCGATCGTGAGGTCCGCGGCGTAAGGCTCGACGACGAAAGAGCTCTGGGTTGGTTGGCCGCTGCTTGCTTTGCGAGCGCGGCGCGAGACCCTTCGCCGTCGAGGTCAAGACGGCACGCGGCGATCATCCGCGCAGCGCGCGCGGGCTCGAGTCGGCGGTCGCGGACCCGAGGTCGGCGAGGTGCTCTCACGCTGGGGCAGCCGCGGGAGAACCGCAAGTGGTGGTAAGGCCTGAAGTAGTCCGGCTCGCGGTCGGGTCCTACATCGTGGATTCCAGCATCGCTCGATAGTCGTCCGCGCTCGCCGGCCGCGGATTGGTCTTGTGGCAGTGGTCGGCCAGCGCCCCTTCGATGACCTGGGGAAAGAGGTCGCGCGTCACGCCCAGCGCGGCCAGACCGGGCGGCAGGCCGAGACGCGCGTTCATGGACTTGATCGCCGCCCCGAGGCGGGCGCCCACGTCCGCGGCGTCGCCCTCGGCGGCGAGCCCCATGGCGTGCGCCATGCGCTGCAGACGCTGCTCCTTGCGTACCGAATCGGCGCCGGCATTGAAGGCGATCACCGCCGGCAGGAACAGCGCGTTGAGCGTGCCGTGGTGCAGCCGGGGGTTGACGCCCCCCAGGCTGTGACTGAGGCTGTGCACGCAGCCCAGGCCCTTCTGGAAGGCCATCGCCCCCTGCATGCTCGCGCTCATCATGTTGAGGCGGGCCTCGCGATCCTGGCCGTTCGTCGTCGCACGCTCGATGTGCGCCCAGCCGCGCTGCAGGCCGTCCAGCGCGATGCCGTCCGCCGGCGGGTTGAAGGCCGGCGCCATGAAGGTCTCCATGCAGTGCGCGATCGCATCCATCCCGGTGGCCGCCGTCAACAGCGGCGGCAGCCCGAGGGTGAGATCCGGGTCGAGGATGGCGCTCTTCGGCACCAGGTGCCAGCTGTGGAAGCCGAGCTTGCGGCCGTCGTCGACGATCACGATGGCCCCGCGCGCCACCTCGCTCCCGGTGCCCGCGGTGGTGGGCACGGCGATCAGCGGCGGCACGGCGGACGTGATCTTCGGTGAACCGCCTTCGATGGTGGCGTAGGTCTTGAGCGGCCCCGCGTGGGTGACGGCGATGGCGACGCCCTTGGCACAGTCGATCGAGCTGCCGCCGCCGAGGGCGATCAGCCCGTCGCACTTCCCGTCTGCGTACACGGCCGCCGCAGCGCGTACCGCGGCCTCGTTGGGATTCCCGGGCGTCTGGTCGAACACCGCGACCGGCAGCCCAGCCAATGCCCCCAACCCCTTGTCGAGCAGGCCGGCCGCCCGGATGCCCGCGTCGGTGACGATGAGCGGTCGGGCGATGCCGACCCGCGCGCATTCGGCGGCGAGCTGCGTCAGCGCACCGGGCTCGATGATGATGTTGGTGACGTACAGGATCTGGGCCACGACGAACCTCCGGCAGAGCGTGTTGGGACAGGCAGTCGAGGACTATACGTCTTGTGAGGCGCGGCGCCTGGGCGAGCGGGAGACTCTCGGCGCGCCGCATGTCCCGGAGTCGATGACCGACCCCGCTTTCCCGTATCCTCCGGCCCGCCATCGGAGCGCGCGAATGCGAAATTCAAGAAGAACTCTTCCAGCGACCGGCCACGCGAGCATGCGGGAGTAGTTGCCGCGGCCCATGTAGCCGCCGGCCTCGGGCATCATGCCCTGTCGCGCTGCGTAACACGCTTGTGCTACATTTTCGGCCACCATGCAGGACAAGGTGAGGACACCGTGTCGACGACCACGATTCGACTACCCGAGGATCTGAAGGCGCGCGTCGCGGCCGTGGCCGAGCGCGAGGGGACGACCTCGCACAACTTCATCCTGGAAGCGATCGCCGAGAAGACCGACGCGGCTGAGCGGCGCGCCGACTTCGCCGACGTCGCCGAGCAGCGGTACGCCGGCATCGTCGCATCCGGCAAGACGATCCCCTGGCCCGAGATGCAGCGCTACCTGGAGAGCCGGGTGGCTGGAAAGAAGGCGAAGCGCCCGGCGGCACGCAAGCTCGCACGCTGACGGTGGCACGCGTCGAGCTCGCGCCCGAAGTCGCCGACGACTTCGACCGTATTCTCGATCACCTGCTCAGCCATGAGGTCGAGGACGCTGCGTCGCGGGTGCACGATATCACTGCGGCGATTGCCGTCCTGGAGCGCAATCCGCTGATCGGCAGGCCGGCACGGAAGGAACGGCGGGAGCTCATCATCGGCCGCGGCACCCGCGGCTACGTCGCCTTGTATCGCTACGTGCCCGAGATCGATACGGTGTTCGTGCTGGCTGTGCGAAGTCAGCGGGAGGCGGGGTACGCCAGGTAAGCGCCAGTCAGGCCGACCCGCCTCTCCGCGCGCCCCGGTTGCCGGCTATTGCGCCTTCGCCCCCGACACCTTCACCGCCTGCGCCCAGCGCTCCATCTCGGTCTTCACGTACGCGGTGGACTGGGGCACGTCGAGCGCGATGATTTCCATGCCGCGGCTTTCCAGCGAGTCGCGCAGGTCGGGGCTCCGCAGCGCCTTGGTGATTTCCGCGTTGAGCTTGTCCACCACGGGCTTGGGCATGTTCGCCGGGCCCATCACGCCGTACCACGCCTTGAGGTCGAAGCCGGTGCGCGAGGGGCTGGCGAGCGGGAACCAGTAGACGTAGTCGCGGCGATGCGTGATCGCCGTCACCTGGAACTCCCACACCTTCCACGCGCGGCCCATGTAGCCGCCGGCCTCGGGCATCATGCCGTTCACGCCGTCCTGGCCGGAGTCCTCCTCGGAGGTGAGCTGCGTCGTGTCGATGTAGCCCTCGAGCACCAGCTCCGCCTCGGCAAGCGCCCACGCGCCGTCCTGCGTGCGGGCGCGCACGATGCCCACCGGCTCCTGCTGGATGGCGCCGGCGAAGCCGAGCTCATCGTAGCCGAAGGGCGTCAGCGTCTGCTGCGTGCTGCCCGAGCAGGCGAGCAGCACCGCGGGCCCCGCGCCGACGTTCACCGTCAGCGGAATCCGGTTCTGCCCGGCCTTGCGGTATTTGCGCGCGATCTCGAGCAGGTGCCGGCCCGCCTGGATGGTGATGCACGTGCGGTCCTTGCCCAGCACGCGCATGCGGTGATACGAGCCGTTGAACGCGCCGGTCTCCGGATCGCGCGCGAGCGCGAGGCCGCCGGTGATGACGTAGCCCGCGTCGGCCTCGGTCTGCTGCGTGACCGGGATGGTCTTGTAGATGTCGATGCCGGTGGTGATGACCGTGTCGTGGCACGCTGCGTCGGTCACCTCGCGCGAGGCCACCGGGTTCAGCGCCGCGTCGCCGAGATAGCGCGGCAGGTAGGCGGGCTCGACGCCGCACAGCCGCGCGATGCGGTTCCGGCTGCCGAAGACGTTGGAGACGATCGCGCGGCCCGGATGGCCCTTGACGTTGCGGAACAGCGTGACCGGCCCGCCGTCGGTCGCGCGCGCCACCGCGGCGATCTCGAGATGGGGATCGGCGGGACGCGAGATGTCCAGCAGCTCCTCGTGCCGGCGCGCCGACTCGATCAGCGCGGAGAGGTTCGTGATGCCCTTCAAGCGGTGCTCCTCCGGTTGCGCGATCTGTAGAACAAGCGGACCGGGCGGCCGGGCGCTTGTCGCTGTCGCTTTAATTGTCCGTACAATAACACCGCCCCGATGCCGCGCAAAGAACGATCCCAAATGAGCAGATTGCAGGGAAGCACGAACGGACGCGGCGAGCGCGCCTACCAGCGCATCGCCAGCGCCCTGCTGGACGAGATCGGCGGCGGACGCTACCCGGTGGGCGCGCGCCTCCCCACCGAGGCGCAGCTCTGCGAGCGCTTCAACGTCAGCCGCGCCACGGTGCGCGCCGCGCTCGACGACATCGAGCGCAAGGGCATGGTGCGCCGCCGGCCGAAGATCGGCACCGTCGTCACTGCGAGCGAGGTGAAGAACCGTTACGCGGTCTCGGTCGGCAGCCTCTCCGACCTGCTGCAGTTCCTCGACTCGACTATCGTGCGGCCGCGCGAGGTCGAGGACGTCGTCGCGAACAAGGCGCTGGCGGGCGAGCTGCGTTGCGAGGAAGGCACAGAGTGGATCCGAGTGGGGACGGTGCGCACAACGGCGGCAGAGTCGGTGCCGATTTCTTGGACTGACTACTACCTACCGCCGAGGTTCAGGGCGGTCGTCATGCAGTTCGGGAAGCGGGTGGGGCCGATCTATCCGCTGCTCGAACGCAAGTATGGGATTGCGATCGCGCGGATCGAGCAGGATATCGGGGCGTGTCTGCTGCGGGAGCCGATGGCCGGGCTGCTAGCAGCGAGGCCGCGCGGGGCTGCCCTAAGAGTGATTCATCGGATGGTGGACGCCGAGGGTGCGCCGATCTATTGCACGATCAGCGTGTATCCGGCGGGGCGGTTTAGATATGTGCAGGTTATGACGCGAGCAGTTAAGGACTGAAAGGGGTCCCCGGCCGCCGGCTTACTCGCGACCACCTGAACACGACGGAAAAACAGCGATTCCCTGATCTGCGGTCATTCACCCTGCGCGTCTTTGCTTTTTTTGATCTGCCCTGGAGCAGCGGAGAGAGGTTTATGGAAGAGGTTGTCCAGCTTGTGCTGGACCGCCAAACGTCCCACTTCCGAGGATGCGGCCAACATTCGGCGAAGTTGCTTCTCGTGTCTCTTGATGTCGGGGTCGTTGGCGAAGTCTTTGTTGTACTCAACCTCGCACTGAATTGCGAGGGAGAGACTAAGCGGCAACTTGTTCGTTTCGTGCCGCTTTAGGAAGAAGGAGAATCCCTCGCCGTCACCCAAATCACCCAACACGCAAGCCGAGAAGAACAGCGCGTGCAGCTTAATCTCATCGTCAGGATCATCATCGAGTTCGACCATTGAGGCCAATAACGCCTGCTTGAAGAACTCGTAGCTGAAGCTCGACTCAATCAAACGAGCGAACAGCCAAAGAACCCGCATCTCCGGCCAAGACGTTATCTTTGATTCCACACGCCCGTACTTCACATCCAAATAGAGCTGCGCGAATTCGCGCAGCATCCGACGAGTACTGCCCTGAACAACCGCGTATGGGCTTTGGTATCCCGCCAAGAGATACTTGCTAAGGTGAACCAGACGCATCCATCTAGCGCGCTCATCCTCGGGCGGCAACTCCACCAGAGCTTCAAGGAGCTTTGGGCACTCGCCAAGCAAACCAAAGTAGAAGAAGTACACATTCACCCAGTAGGGGTGAAACGCTTGATGGTCGACGTGTAGATCGCGCCTCTCGTACGCATCAAGGGCGTAAAGATACTCCGCGAAAGATCGATGGCGGAAGAACAATGCATCGGTATCGCTAATGAATCCGAACAGCTGAGACCGGTCAACCAGATAGTCAAATACGTCTGCCGCCGAGACTCCAAGGTTCCGCTCTTTGAGGAAAGCTTCCACTATCCCTCTTGCCTCGGCCCGGGAAACGTAGACAAGTTGGTGATCGATCATGAAACGCGCTAATTCACGGGCAAGGCGTTCGCACGCACGAAACAGCTTCTCTGTCGATAAGCCCTTTCGCTCATCCCACCTGCCCAGCATGAACTCTATTGACTTCGAATAGAGCTCCGTCATGTTTGAGGGCAAGTCTGTACTTTTCTGTGCCAACAGCGTTGAGAGCAGCGCCGCCGCTATTGGGTTGTGGGGCAATTGCTTGAACAGGTCCGATTTCGCAAGGTCTTGATAGAGCGATTTGGGCAGATTTACCTGGTTACACACCTCTTGAAGGAACTTGATCAGCTTGCCTGTAGTGAGAGGGCGGACGCGATAGCGCTTTCCTGTGCGGTTTAGGTCTGGAATGTTCTCTAGAAGTTTGAAGGGGCGTGTAGTCAGCAGAACATGAACTCGCGTTTGAGATCTCACATCTGCTACTAGGTCTGTAATCTCTGCTTCCGCCTTTTCAAGATCCGCCGTCGCCTCATCTACTCCATCGAGAACCAACAGGTAGATGACTCCAGCAGCCTCTGCCTCTTGGTAACACGGCTCACCTACAGCCGCCTTGAGTCGTTCTTCTAGGCTGGCCCCGGAACTCTTGAGGTATGTGGTGAACGATTGGTAGATCGGTAGAACGTTCGTTTCTTTGAACGCAGTCGGCCCTGCAAAATGGGTAACTAGATGGCGCGCCAAGCTGGACTTGCCCGCGCCCATTTCTCCTTCGACTATCGTTATCTTGTTCGCAAGTACCTCGTCTTTAAGGTTAACCAAGCGGCGAGATGGAGGGGGGCCGTTGCGCTTGTAGGTCTCTTCCGAAGCGGCTTCTACATCAAGCTCAATGTACTTACCCGAGTGCCCTGGTACGTGAATTACGGAACTTTGCGCGTTGATTTCAGCGACAGTTTGAGCGAGGCTGGCCAGATAGGATCCTGTCGCGTTGGGGAGTTGATGCCAGTAGTAGGAATAGTGCTGATCAATTAGGTCGACGAGCCATTCGGACGTGAAGAAATGGATCTTCTGAGTAGAGAACTTATCGTTGATCTTATCCTTGGCGTTCTGACTTATTGACTTACTAGTGACTACCCAGACTTCTTGCAACCTCACTTCCTGCTTACCTTGGCGAATGAAGCGGCGCACCCGACATTCGTCTATCTGGCGCTCGACTTCGGAGAAGTTTTGCAGGATCTTTTCGGCCTTTACGATTACACCGATGTGGTGAACTTCTCTGATGGCCGGGTCGTTGCGCTCGACCACGAAATCCGCGCCCATCTCCTTCGTACCGTGGGTGTATTCGACGTAGGTGACGTGGTCAATCTTTCTTAGGAGGACCTCCAAAAGCGGATGTAAAACCTTTACTTCGTCGTCTATCGACTCGACCTGTTCTTTCTTTTGCGCTCTGTCCATCAGCGGTCCCCCAACAGGATTGCTGCAACAGCCTACATACTCCTCCTGTACTGCCCCCCCACCTCAAACAACGCATGCGTGATCTGCCCCAGCGAGCAGACCCGTACCGCCTCCACCAGCACCTCGAACACGTTCCGGTTGTCGATCACCGCCTGCTGCAGCTTCTTCAGCATCGGCCCGCTCTCGGCCTTGTTCCTCGCGTGGAACTCGCTTAGCCGCTTGAGCTGACTCTGCTTTTCTTCCTCGGTCGACCGGATCAACGCGATCTCGGCCGGGACCGGATCCCCGTGCGGGTTTCTAAACGTATTGACGCCGATGATCGGGTACGAGCCGTCGTGCTTCTTGTGCTCGTAATACATCGACTCCTCCTGGATCTTGCCGCGCTGGTAGCCGGTCTCCATCGCGCCCA
>CAZKHE010000002.1:0-80612 GCA_964552535.1 uncultured Enterobacteriaceae bacterium
GCGCCGACCATCCGGGCTCGCTCGGCATCGCGATCTCCGAGGCGGTCGAGGTCGCGGCGCAGCGCGACGACACCAAGTACGCGCTCGGCTCGGTGCTCAACCACGTCCTCCTGCACCAGACCATCGTGGGCCAGGAGGCGATGGCGCAGCTCGAGATGGCGGACGACTATCCGGACGTGATCGTCGGCTGCACTGGCGGCGGCTCCAACTTCGCCGGCATCGTCTTCCCGTTCCTCGGCGCGCAGCTGCGCGGCGGCCGCAAGGTGCGCATCGTCGCGGTCGAGCCGGCCGCCTGCCCGAGCCTCACGCGCGGCAAGTACGCCTACGACTTCGGCGACACGGCGCATCTCACGCCGCTGGTGAAGATGCACACGCTGGGCTCGGAGTTCACCCCACCGGGCTTCCACGCGGGTGGCCTGCGCTACCACGGCATGGCCCCGCTGGTGAGCCACGTCAAGGAGCTCGGCCTCATCGAGGCCGTGGCGTATCACCAGACGAAGTGCTTCGAGGCGGGCGTGCAGTTCGCGCGCGTCGAGGGGATCCTGCCGGCCCCGGAGGCGAACCACGCCGTGCGCGGCGCGATCGACGAGGCGATCCGCTGCCGCGAAGAGGGCACGCCGCGCACCATCCTCTTCAACCTCTGCGGCCACGGCCACTTCGACATGCAGGCGTACATGGACTACTTCGCCGGCAAGCTGGAGGACCGCGACTACGATCCGGCAGAGCTGGCGATGGCGCTGTCGGGGCTGCCGGCGGTTAGGGAGGCGGCTTAGCGGCTATCCCGCTTGCCGTATTACGCGGGGCGTAATATCATGCGCTGATGATCCGGAGTTTTCGCTGCAAGGATACGCAGGCCTTGTTCGAAGGCGGACATCCCAAGCGCTTCCGCGCCATCGAGATGGTCGCGACTCGCAAGCTGGCGTTGCTGGACGCGGCGAAGACGCTTGATTTCATGCGTTCGCCGCCAGGCAATCGGCTTGAAGCGCTCAGGGGCGACCGGGCTGGGCAGTGGAGCGTGCGCATCAACGATCAGTGGAGGCTGTGCTTCGTGTGGTCCGACGCCGGTCCGGATCAGGTCGAGATCGTTGACTATCATTGAAGGAGTGTGGCGATGAGGCGAGCGGTGAACCGAATGCGCGCCGTGCATCCGGGCGAAGTGTTGCGTGAAGAGTATCTGGCGCCTTTGAGCCTGAGCGTGAACGCCCTCGCCATGGCGCTGGGAGTGCCTGCCACGCGCATGCACGAGATCGTGAAGGAGCGGCGGGCCATCACTGCCGACACGGCCGAACGGTTGGCGCGCTACTTCGGGGGCGATGCCGCGTCGTGGTTGGCACTCCAAGCCGACTACGACCTGAAGACGTTGGCCACACGGGACGACATTGCTCGCACGGTATCGCCGCGCGAGGGCGCGCCTGCATAGTTTCTGACAGTCACTGTTGAGCATGCGCGTCTCCTGGGGACGCCTGCACAAAGGGGCAAAGTGGGACCAAGGGCGGCGAGCACCGTCAGGGGCAGCGCGCACGCTGCTCCGCATCGCAGAGCGTAATCCGCGCGCGCTGCGGGACGTGGCCTGAGCGGTTACGTCGCCGCGATAGGCTTGGTTTTTCGAAACAGGCCTCGGATGCGGTGAAGGGGGCAGGTCAATCGCGGCCCGTTGCGCGACGAGCGGCAATCGCATGCCAGGGCTCGCTGCGCCGGATTTTTTACAATGTTTGACATCTTCGTTCCACCATGTGTGGCATTTTCCGGCCGCGAGAGCGGAGCCTGGCAGGACATCTGCCTGCCCGGCGCACCGCGATCGCGCAGCCACCGCATGGGGAACGACGCATGGAAGTCCGCAAGAAGGCTCTGATCGGGATCGTGCTTGTCTGGGCCCTTGGCTTGGCACAGGTGACGCTGGCGCAGGAGACCGCGAAGGACAAGCTGGATGTCGCGGGGATTCGCATCGGCATGACCGAAGCGGAGACGATGAATGCCCTCAAGGCCTTCGATCCCTCGACGAAGGTCACCCGGCGATCGACGGCCACGTTCAGCTACTCCGACGGCGTCAACATCAAGGAGACGCCCGAGTTCCTCGATCTGCTCGAAGTGGCGACCGGCAAGAACGGCACGTTCTCCATCTGGTTCGCCAGCCCGCCGTCCGCGTCGGTGGTGTACGCCGTGAAGCGGCGAAGCAACGTGGAGAACCCGATCACCGGCGAGCAGTTCGTGGCCTCCCTGGTCGGCCGTTATGGGCCGGTGGGCGTCCGCTCGCCGTCCTCGGGGTGGAGCGGACCCAAGCTCGCGCAGTGGGATGAAGCGGGGAAGGTGGCGTGCACGGTCGGTAAGGACAAGCGCACGGGCCAGCGGGTACCGGCACAGAACACGACCGGCACGCTGCTTCCGCCGAACGCCCCGAAGGTGCTCGAACAGCAGGCGCGCCAGCAGGTCCCGCATCTGCGCGAGGCCATGGGCAACGCGATCGACGTCTCCCGTTGCGGCACGGTGCTGCGCTACGAGTGGATCAGCGAGCCCGTCCGCGAGTTCGAGGCGTGGCTCGTCGACCAGGGCGGGATGATCGCGATCAACCGGCAGTCGGCGAAGTGGGTCGAGCAGCAGAAGACCCAGGGCACGCGCGACCGCGAGGCGAAGGGCCAGGCGCCGAAGCTCTGAGGGCAGCCCGCCTGCATCGACGCCTGCGTGCCTTCACCTCTTCTTCGCCGCGCTGAAGGAACTCAACGCCAAGCCGGGGATGCCGGGGAAGGTGCCGCTCAGCTCGACGGGGACGTGGTTCGTCTTCGGCGCTTGAGTCCGAGACCATGCCGAGGGGGCTCCCCGCGGTGTCGGTGGCACCCAAGTTGCATCACGCGTGCTCCCGACTCCAGCCAGACGGCGACGAGACCACCGCATGCCGGCATCGAACAAGGCGACGCTGCAAGACGCGAACGACGCGATCACCAGTGGTGACTTCGAGGGCTTTCTCGCGCGTTGCACCGAGGACACGGAATGGACGTTCGTGGGCGATCGGACGCTCAAGGGGAAGGAAGCCGTGCGCCGGTGGATGGCGGAAACCTACCGGGAGCCGCCCGACTTCCGGGTGCATCGCATGGTCGCCGAAGGGGAGTTCGTCGCGGCGCTGGGCGAGATCACGCTGAAGAACGAGGCGGGCATGCCGATCGTGCATGCGTACTGCGACGTCTGGCGGTTCGAAGGCGGCAGGATGGCCGAGCTGCACGCCTATGTCGTGCCGACGGGCGCTCTCGATTCTCGATGAACCCGGCGGCGGTCGCAGCGCTCGCGGAGCGATGAACTTGATCTTCCCGTCCTGCCGGGTCTCCAGGCTTTGCCCGGCGTTGCTGCGACCTCGTGGCTAGGCGCCTCGCCCTCGCCACGCGCGTCGCGCGGCGAGGGCTTGTGTTTCGTCACCTCGTCCCGGATCCGACCAGCATCTCGCACGGCCCGACGAAGCCCCGCTCGCTTTCGAACTTCCCGAGCGCGTCCTCGATCTCCTGCCACGTCTCGGCGCGTTCGTGCTCGCTCATCGCGGCCATCATCTGGTGCAGCGCGCCGAAGGACTCGCGCTCGAAGCGCACGCACTCCGCCGCCGACGGCAGCCTCACCGGCGAGTCCACGCTGCGCACTTCGACGTCGCGGAAGCCCGCCTGCTCCAACGTCTTCGCCAGCACGCCTTCGCCGCCCAGCGAGAACGGCCCCGGCTGGCCCGGCAACGGCGGCGGCAGCTGTGCGCGCCGGCGGATGATGCCCACCGGGATGGAGAAGAACGGGTTCTTCTCGGGCGTCGAGTAGACGACCGCGGCGAAGCGCCCGCCCGGCTTGAGCGCGTGGCGGATGCCGGCGAGTGCGCGCTGCTGGTCGGGAAAGTAGATCAGGCCGACGCGCGAGATGGCCGCGTCGAACGTGCCTGCGGCAAGGGTGTCGTGACGCTCGCCGTCGAGCTCGAGCGTCTCGACGTTCGCGAAGCCGGCCTGCCGCGCCGCGGCGAGCGCGAAGTCGAGGATGGCGGGAGAAATGTCCGTGGCGAGCACATGGCCGTTCGCGCCGACGCGGCGCGCCGCGGCCAGCGTCTGCTCGCCGGCGCCGGCCGCCACGTCGAGGACCCGCGTGCCCGGGCCCACGGCGGCCATGTCGAGCATGGCGTCGGTTGCGGGTCCCAGCCATTCCGCGAGGAGCGGCGACCAGCGATTCCAGGCTTCCGCCGCGCTCTCCCACTGGGCGCGCGTGGTCTGCTTGAACTTCACGGGGTCGAATGCGGCGGGGCGGTCGATGGTCTGCGTCATGGCTCAGCTCCTTCAGGGTGCGACGCAGGTGCGTCGTGGCCTTCAACGTATCAGCGTGAGCGTGCGACTCAAGTCCAGAATCTGTAGCCCTCGGGTGGAAAGGGCCTACACTGGCTCCATGATCGATTACGGCCAGTTCTGCACCGTGGCGCGTGGCGCGGAAGTGCTGGGCGAGCTGTGGACGCCGCTCGTCGTGCGCGAGCTGCTGTGCGGCAGCCACCGCTTCAACGACATCCGGCGCGGCGTGCCGCGCATGTCGGCGACCCTGCTGACGCAGCGGCTGCGCAAGCTCGAAAAGTTGGGCGTGGTCGAACGGCGCCGGATCGGGAACGGCTGGGAGTACCACCTCACGCAGGCGGGTGAGGAACTGCGGCCCGTCGTGGTCGGGCTGGGCCATTGGGGCGCACGCTGGATCGGCAGCCGCCTCGAGCCGAAGCAGCTCGACGCCGGTTTCCTGATGTGGGACATCCGGCGCTTCGCACGGCTCGACAAGTTCCCTGCGGGCGAACGCGTGGTGATCCACTTCCGGTTCACCGATGCGCCACGCGGCGAGGGGGCGTGGTGGCTGGTGGTGGAGAACCTCTCCGCGGATCTCTGCCGCGACGATCCGGGTCACGAGGTCTCGGTCGTCGTCGAATCCACCGTGCGTGCATTGACCGAGGTCTGGACCGGCGACAGCGATCCGGACACGGAGATCCTCGCGGGGCAGTTGAACGTGCTGGGCGCCGGCCGCCACGGCCAGACGCTGTGGCGGTGGCTCGGCCGCAGCATGTTCGCGCCGACGCGCGCCGCCGCGCGCGCCTGAGGGGCGCTCCGGGAGGTTGAGCTTCGCTCACGCCGCCATCTCCATCGGCAGCGGCTTCCCATGCTGCTGCAGCACCTCGCGGATGAACTCGCGCCACTGCAGTGACGGCTGCCACACGCGCGTGACGTCGTCGAACGCGGTGTCCGGATCCTCGCCCAGCTCGATCACCCGGTAGAGGAACACGAACGTCGACGCCCGCAGGCTGATCTGGCAGTGGACCAGCACGCGCCGATCCGCGCTCTCGCGCAGCGCCGCCGCGACGCGCTCGTAGTCGGCGAGCGACGGCGCCATGAAGTCGACCGGGACGTGTACGTAGCGCAGCCCCTGCGCTTCGGCCAGCGTGCGCTCGTCGCGATGTGCCCCGAGCGCGTCGTCGGGCGCGAGGTTCACCACGGCGCCGAACCCCGATCCGGCGATCGACGCGAACTGCGCGCGGGTCGGCATGCCGGCGGACGAGATGCGCGGGGTGTTCTCGACGTAGTTGACCGCGATCGGGCCGGGACTGACGGAGAACGGGAGCGCCGTGCGCATGAAGAGCACGACGCCCGCCGCGACGGCGGCCGTGAAGCCGAGGCCGCGGCCGGCGATTCTTCCGGGCGTCGTCATCGCGGCCGCCTACGCATCGCGGGGCTGGCAGAGGCAGCCCTGCTCGGCGCCCTCGCACCCGCACCCGGTGCCGCACCCGCAGGCGGCGGGGGTGGCGAGCGTCGCGCCGGAATGGTTGGCCTGGCAGCCGCAGCGGCAGCCTTCGCCGGGGCAGTCGATGCAATTGCAGAGTCGCGTGTCGTGGTTCAACATGGTTCGTTCCCTTTCCTGTGAGGTGCCGGACAATGGCGTCCGGTCCATGCATTCTCGATTCGGCATGCGCCGCGGACTTGAACGAAAGGGCTGACTTGAGACCAGCGGAGCGCGCGGCGGTCGCCTCGATCGGGATCGCCGGCATCGGCCGGCTGCTGCTGTGGCAGGGCGGCAGCCTGTGGATCGGGCGCGAGGCGGGCCAGTCGCACCTGCACTCGCACCACGCCCTCCAGCTCACCCTCGCGCTGGACGAGACCGACGGCGCGTTCCTGTTTCGCGACGGTCCCGCGCACGACTGGGTCGCGTACGAGGCGGCGATGGTGCGGCCGCATCACGAGCACGAGTTCGACGGCCGCGGTCGTTCGCTCGCGCACGTGTTCGTGGAGCCGGAGGCGACGAGCGGCCGGCTGCTGATCGAACGCATGGCCGGGCGCGGCGTGACCGGCGTGCCGCTCGGCGACGTCGGCAAGAGCGTCGACGCGCTGCGCCAGGCGTGGCGTCGCGGGCAGGCATCCGACGCGGAGCTGGTCGCCGCGGCGCGCCGCGTGGTGGAAGATATCTGCGGCCCGGTGCCCGAGAGTGCGGCCCTCTCGCCGCGCATCGCGGCGGCCGTCGAGTTCATCTCCAGCCGGATCGCGCACGATCTTTCGCTCGCGCAAGTCGCGGCCGCGGTGAACCTCTCACCCAGCCGGCTGCGGCATCTCTTCGTCGAGGAGGTCGGCACCTCGTATCGCGGCTACGTGCTCTGGCGCCGGATCCTGGTCGCGGTGGACGCGATGATGCGCGGGCATTCCTGGACGCAGGCTGCGCACGAAGCGGGGTTCGCCGATTCGGCGCATCTCAGCCGCACGTTCCGGCGGACGTTCGGGATCAGTCCGAAGATGCTGGTCCGGGAGACGCCTTAACCCGCCTTTACCCCCGCCGCCCGGATCAACTTCCCCCACTTCTCCGTCTCGCGCGCGATGAGCTGCGCGAAATCCTCCGGCGTGCCGGGACGCAGGTTCGCGCCGGACTCGGTGAGGCGCGCCCTCAGCTTGGGATCGGCCAGCCCGGCGTTGATCTCCGCGTTGAGCTTGTCGATGATCGCGCCCGGCGTGCCGCGCGGCGCGGCCATGCCAGCGACGGTGTAGGCCTCGTAGCCCGGCACGAACGCGCCGACCGTCGGGACGTCCGGCAGCATCGCCGACGGCGACGCGGTGGTGACCGCGAGCGCGCGCAGCCGGCCGGCTCGGATGTGCTCGAGCGAGCCCGGGATGTTGTCGAACGCGACCTGGATGCGGCCGCCGAGGAGGTCGACGAGCATCGGCGGCGTTCCGCGGTAGGGCACGTGGACGACATCGATACCGGCGCCGACGCGGAAGGCTTCGGCCGCCAGGTGCGAGATGGTCGCGTTGCCGAAGTTGCCGACACTGAGCGCGCCGGGATTCGCTCTTGCGTACGCGACGAGCTCCGGCACCGACTTTGCCGGGAAAGATGCGCTGACCACCAGAACCAGCGGCTGCGTCGAGATGCACGCCACCGGCGCGATGTCGCGGATGAAGTCGTACTTGAGATCGTCGAAGAGGGCGCCGTTGAGCAGGTTGCTGGTGGTCGTTGCCAGGAGGGTGTGGCCGTCCGCGGGTGCGCGCACCACCGCTTCCGTGGCGAGATTGGTGGCGGCCCCCGGTCTGTTCTCGACGACGAACGGCTGCCCGAGCCGCAGCTGCAGCCACTCGGTGATGCTTCGGGTCAGGAGATCGGCGCCGCCGCCGGGCGGGAAGCCGAGCAGGACGCGCACCGGGCGCGTCGGGTAGGACTCCGCGCGGGCGAGCCCGGAAGCCATTGGCGAGAGCGCGGCGGCGCCCACGAGCGAGAGGAAGCGGCGACGGTCGATGATCATGACTGCACCTCTTGAGGACGCGGGCAGCCGGAAGGGCCCGCTGCGCGCCAAGATGGCACAGCTCACTCGTCCAAGTCTTGGGCGCCGGGTTGAAGCGGTCTGAAATGTTGTGAAGCGCAGCAGCGCGTGCCACCATCCCCGTGCCTCGAGCCCGGCAGCCCGCCCCCGCCCTGTCACGTCATGGACGCCCCCGCAGTCGTGCGCTTCGGCGCCTTCGAGATCGTGCCCCGGCGGCGCGAGCTCCTGTTCCGCGGCGCGCCGGTCGCGCTGGGGGCGCGGGCGTTCGACCTGCTGATGGCGCTCGTCGCGCGGCGCGGGCAACTTGCCGCCAAGGACGACCTGATGTCCGAGGTGTGGGCCGGGACGATCGTCGACGAGAACAACCTCGCGGCGCAGGTCTCCGCGCTGCGCAAGATCCTGGCGGGAGATCCCGATCTCGCGCGCTGCCTGCAGACCGTGCCCGGCCGCGGCTACCGCTTTCTCGCCGACGTCGAGGTGCTGGACGACGCGGCGGGCGTTGCCCCCGTCGCGTCGCGCCCCGCGCCCGGCCCCGCCAAGGAGGCGCTGTCGCTGGTCGTGATGCCCTTCACCAGCCTGAGTGCGGACGCCGGGCAGGGGTACTTCGCGCAGGGCCTCAGCCACACCCTGGCGACCGACCTGACGCGCATCTCCGGGCTGGTGGTGATCGCATCCGCGACGGCGGCGACGTTCGACGGACGGCAGGTCGACGCGCGGCAGGTGAGCCGCGAGCTGGGCGCGCGGTACGTGCTCACGGGCAGCGTCCAGCGCGGCGACCGCACGGTGCGGATCAACGCGCAGCTGGTCGACGGGCAAAGCGGCCTGCAGGTGTGGTCGGAGCTCTTCGACGGCGACGACGCCGACCTCCTCGCGCTCCAGGACCGCATCACCGGCCGCATCGCCAACTCGATCGGGCGCGAGATCTTCGTCGCCGCGGCCCGCGACGGCGAGGCGCGCAACATCGATCCGAGGTCCTTCGATCTGGTGATGCGCGGCATCGCGGCGGACAACCGTCCGCAGTCGCTCGCGAGCCTGCAGGAGCAGGAGCGCCTCTTCGCCCGCGCGGCGGCGCTCGATCCGGATCACGGCGATGCCCATGCGCGCCTCGCGCGCGCCATCCTGTTGCAGGTGACGCAGGGCCATGCGTCCCCGCGCCCCGACGAGGACACGCTGAACCGGGGCATCCGCGCGGCGGAGCGCGCCGTCGCCCTCGACCCGGGGAACGCGCGCGCGCACTTCGCCATGGGCATGGTGCACGTGCTCCGCGGCGATTTCGAGCGTTCGGTGCTCGCCAACGAGGCGGCGATCGCGCTCGACCGGAACTTCGCGCTCGCGCACAACAACCTCGGCAACTCGCTCGTGCATCTGGGCCGCGCCGAGGACGCGGTCGCCGCTGCGGAGATGGCGCTCCGCCTCGACCCGCGTGGACCGGCGCGCTGCGCCTTCTGGACCACGATGGGCTTCGCGCGCCTGATCCTGCGCGAGCTCGACGAGGCGATCGGGTGTTTCTCGCGTGCTCGCGTGGCGAATCCGAAACTGCCTCGCGCCCACGTGGGTGCCGCGATCTCGTTCGCGCTCAGCGGCGAGGGCGCGGCCGCACAAGCCGCCGCAGGCGAGCTGCTCGCGCTGGTGCCGGGTTACCGGTTGTCGCAGTCGATGGACGGCGTGACGCCGAGGTCGCCGGAGCGGTATCGGCGGTACTACGAGGAGGTGCTGCGGCCGGGGGCGGTGGCGGCGGGGGTGCCGCTCTGACCGTTGTATCGCGGGCAGCGGCTTGCTCGGTCGAAGTCGGCCCAGGCCCGGACGTCAGGTCGCCGCTGCGTAGCCGTCAATCCAGCCGCAGCGGCCCGAGCGGCGTCGGCCGATCCGCGAGCAGCGCCTCGAGCCGACGTGCCGTGACGAGGAGCTCTGCGACCAGCTTGGCCGTCATGTCCTCGAAGCCGTCGCCCACGGTGGGGGTCAGGAACAGGTGGCCCTCGTCGGAGCGGTAGATGTAGCCGCGCTTGACCAGCAGGACCACCTTGCGGCGAACCGTCTCCCGCGGCAGGCCGCACGCTTCGGCGATCGACAGCGCGTTGCAGGGCCGCATCAGCATCGTGCGCCGGTCGGGATCCTGCAGGAGCGCTTCCGGGTTGTGATGCTCGGCCAGCCACGCTTCCACGTTGCGGTGGGCGATCTCCCCGAGCACGATGGCCGCCACCATGTCGCCCTCGAACGCGTGGTAGATCCGGCTCAGCAGCGGTACCGTGAACTCCGAGAGCGCCAGCGAGATGCGCGCCCGATTCGCCTGATAGCCGGGTTTTGCCTTCACCATGTGTCGTCGCCCTCGGAAGCGTCGTCGCGCTTCCCCCCCACGCCGTAGGGTGACGAGCCTACCCATTCCGGGGCGCCCTGTCAGCCCGCGGCGCCGCAGGCAGGCGCCGGGCACGGCCGCTTCGCCGTCGGCCCGTCCCGGCGCGCGCGGACCTCACCTGCCGCCCATCCGCAGCGTCCCGCCCTCCTGGCGCGGCTTGCACGCCTCGAACGTGGCCATGTGCGCGGTGACCGCGTCCTGGATCTGGCCGCCCAGCGCCACGCCCATCCGCATCGCCAGATCGTTGCTCTTCTGGCCGTCGTGGCGCTCGAACGGGTCCATGCGCAGGTTGAAGACCAGCGAGCTGGGCTTGAAGTGGTCGAAGAAGCCCTCGCGGGTCATCGTGTGGGTCTTCCACGGGCCGATGCGCACCGCGGTGAAGTTGCTGCCCTCGTAGTAGTAGACGACCTTGCGCGCCGACGGCGCGTTGCCGGTCCAGTGCGCGAGGTTGTCGACGCCGTCGATGCAGACCTTGTCGCGCGCCTTGAGCTTGCCGGCCACGTCGCCGTAGCCCGCCGCGGCTGCGAGCGTCGTGAACATGTCCTCGTGGGTCTGGATGCCGTTGGAGACCTTGCCCTTGGGAATGCGTGCCGGCCAGCGCACCAGCATCGGCACGCGCACGCCGCCTTCCCAGGTGGTGGCCTTCTCGCCCCGGAAGGGCGTGCTGCCGGCGTCGGGCCACCACGAGGCCATCGCGCCGTTGTCGGTGGTGAAGACCACGATGGTGTTCTCGGCGATCTTCAGGTCGTCGAGCAGCTTGAGCAGCTGGCCCACGTGGCCGTCGTGCTCCATGAGCCCGCTGCCGTAGATGTCGAACTCGCTCGAGATGTCGCTGGCGAGGTGGCGCGACTCGGGTTTCAGGTGGGTGTAGATGTGCATGCGCGACGAGGCGAACCACGCGAAGAACGGCTGCCGGGCCTGCGCCGCGCTGGTGATGAACTTCTTGGTGCGGTCGAGGAACTCCTCGTCCACGGTCTCCATGCGCTTGGTCGTCAGCGGTCCGGTATCCGTGATCCGCTGCTTGCCGACCTTGCCGAAGCGCGCGTCGACGGTCGGGTCGTCCACGTTCGTCGCCACCGTGTCGAGCACGCCGCGCGGCCGGTAGCGGGCGTTGAAGCCCGGCTCGTTGCGCCACATGCGCAGCTCCGGTTCCTCCTCGGTATTGAGGTGGTAGAGGTTGCCGAAGAACTCGTCGAAGCCGTTGACCGTGGGCAGGTGCTCGTTGCGGTCGCCGAGGTGGTTCTTGCCGAACTGCCCCGTGCGGTAGCCCAGTTCCTTGAGGAGCTTGGCGAGCGTGGGGTCGCGCTGGTCGATGCCCACCGGCGAGCCGGGCAGGCCGACGGTATGCATGCCGGTGCGGATCGGCAGCTGGCCGGTGATGAAGGCCGCGCGCCCGGGCGTGCAGCTCGGGTGCGCGTAGTGGTCGGTGAAGAGGATGCCTTCGCGCGCGATGCGGTCGATGTTGGGCGTCGGCACCATCATGCCGTGGCTGTAGATGCCGACGTTCGCGTAGCCGACGTCGTCGGGCATGATGACCAGGATGTTGGGGCGCTGCTGACCCTGCGCGAAGGCCGAGCCGGCGCACGCGAAGGCGAGCACGGCGGCCAGGGCCAGGCGGCGCCAGAACGATCGAGACGGGTTCATGTGGGGGGGCTCCTGTCGGGGGCTGGAGGTGATTGCGTTGCGGGCGTGCGGTCAGAAGATGGCGGTCAGGCCCAGGCCGAGCGTGGTCCAGGGCTCGGTGCCCTGCGGCGCGATGGCCTTCAGACCATCACGGGGGCTGCTGCGCGAGATGAAGGCGATTCCGATCAGCCGCGGGTTGAACACGCGGGAGTACTGCAGGTACACCTCGTTCGAGAGCCCTTCCGACGGGACGCCAACGAGTAGCTGGTTCCCCGTGAAGCGCGCGCCTTGCCCGAACTGCACCGGGCTGTTCGTCTGATCGACCGAGGCGCGCACGTACTGGAACTGCACGAGGTCGCGGGGCGAGAGGGCCGCGTCGACGATGAACCGGTGCGCACGCAGGTTGGAGTTGAGCCAGGAGTAGGCGCCGTTGGCGCCGAACCACCAGTTGTCGAGGCCGTTGCCCCAGAAGAGCGGGTCGAACCGCTCGTAAGTCGGCGTGTCGGGATCGTCTCCGCTGAAGCGCGCGACGTGATAGCTGAACTTCGGCGAGAACGGCAGCCCGCGCGCGAGCCAGCTCACCCCCAGCATCCACGCGCTGGCCCGCATCGGATCGCGGCGGCCGTCGACGCGCGTGATCTCGTTGCGCTGCTCTGCGAACTCGGCGCGCAGTCCGAGCTGGGGCAGCTCGGGGATGAAGCCGGTCACGTCCAGCCAGCCGTGCCACGTGTCGAGGCCCTCGCGGCCCCCGTCGATGAAGTCGAGCGGCGCCAGGTTGCCGGGGTAGATGGCCTGCGACCGCGGCACCGTGAGCCAGGCGACCCCGGCCTTGCCCACCTTCGGCCGCGCCCACTCGACCGCCACGCCCTCCACCCGGGTCTCGGTGCGCGCCTCGGGCGCCTCGTCCGGCTCCAGCACGAAGGCGGTGCCGGTCACCTCTCCGCGGCCGGCGCGCGCGATGGCTGTGCGGCCCCACGTCTTGCGCTGCGCCGAGGCGCCGCCGCCCCAGGAGTACCCGTTGCTCGAGCCGGCGGTGAGCAGCATGCCGGTGCCCAGGGTGTACACCTGGCGGCCGAAGGAGAGGTCGTAACGCCAGTCGTCGACAGCACCGCGCATGCCGAGCATGGCCGAGCCGAACCGGACCGTGCCCTGGTCGCGGTAATCGAACGCGTCGGCGCCCAGCGTCTTCGTCGCGCCGACCGATAGCACGCCGTAGGCTTCGTGGCCGGCGTTCACCGCATAGCGCCCGGCCACCCTCGGATGCACCCAGAACTCGGAGAAGCTGCGGTCCGTGTCGAAGTCGGGGGACGCGGTTGCCGCGAGATTCCACCAGGTGCCGCTCATCGCGTAGAAGGCGGTGTAGGTGTCGATGCCGGCATCGAGCTCGAGCCCACCGAACGACCGCTTCCAGCCCGACGTGGCGTTGTCCTGCGCAAAGGCCGCCGACGCCATCAGCAGGAGCGCAACGGCGGCAGCGGTCGGGCAGCGCAGGCCCGCAGGCCCGCGAAGGCGGCGCATCGTGATCACGGCGCGCGAAAGTGTATCGGCCGAACCCTCGCCGTCTGTCGGTTCCAGCGCGGTCTGTGTACCCATTGTGGGTACGTGCCGATCGTCTTCGTCGCGGTGCCCTACCTATACTCGTTCCGACTCGGCGGCGTGCCACGCAGCCGCTGCACCTTTTCTGAACACAACCAGGCTCCGTCATGCGCTCGTCCCTGCTCGCACTCTCGATTGCCCTCCTGCTGCCCATCGCCGCCGTCGCGCAGGCGCCCAAGCCGGCACCGTCTCCTTCGCTCGCCGAGCAGGAGGATCTGAAGTTCGAGGAGGCCATCCGCGGTTTCGGATTCGTCTCCGGCGCGGCCTACCAGTGCCTGCCCGAGGCCGACCGCACCGCGCACGACCGCCAGGTCCTCACGGCCTACTCCGGGCTCGTGCGTCTGTTCGGCAGCGACCGCGCCTTCTTCTATGCCGCGGCGTTCGGGGCCGGCACCAGCATGAGCCTCGACAAGGCGAAGTGCGCCGAGTACATCGAGGACTTCCGCGCCGCGATGAAGTCGAGCGTCCGCCCTCAGTGAGGAGACAGCCATGACGCAACGCATCGCCCGGCTGGGCCGGGCCACCGTGCACGCGGTCATGCTTGCCGCGGCGCTCGCTGCGGCGCTGCCGGCGGAGGCTTCCCGGTGGGGCGCGCGACGCGAGTTCCGCGAAGGCCAGCGCGAGATCGCGCGCGAGCGCCGCGAGATGCGCCGGGACATCATGCGCGCGGACTCGCCCAGGGAGGCGCGCCGCGCCTATTGGGAGGGCCAGCGGGAGATCGGCCGCGAGCGCCGCGAGATGCGGCGCGAGGTCCATCGCGAGCTCCGCTATGGGCGCTGGGAGCGCGACCGCGTGGGCGAAGTGATCGCCGGCGTGGCCCTGGGCGCGGTGATCGTCGCGGTCGCCCGCGGCGTGGCCCCGACGCCGCCGTCGCCGGAACTGTGCTGGGTCTGGAGCGACCCCTATCACGAGCGCGGCTACTGGGACCGCTGCGGCGGGTACTGAGCCGCCCGAAGCCCGACGGTCCGCGGGGCGGTCGCCTCGCACCCGCCGCGACCCATTTCGCATGCGCGCGTGCACGGACGTGGCGAATGCGATCGGGGCCGTGCTACAGAACGCGCAGGATCCGCAGGGCCTCCGCTGCAAGGAGGGTCAAGGGAGACGGCGCAATGGACGACGTCGTTCGGAGCTTCGGCGAGACGCTCGGCCGCAACGTGCTTGCGGGAGCGTGGACTGACGTGCGCGCGCTTCTGGCCCCCTGGTTGCGCGTTTCCTGGAGCGCCGATCAGGTGCGGGCGTTCTTCGAGGACGAGTACCGGTCGGCGCTCGCCGCGAATGGCGTGCAGGCGCTTCACCATCCCGGACATCCGGAGCCCTCGCTCGGCGGGAATGTCCACATGAACGCCACCAAGCTCCGCGAGCCGATCGCCGCGCTGGGCGGGAAGGTGCGCCCGGTGCCGCCCGAGTTGACCGACGAGGCGATGCGGTACTGGCTGAAGCTGCAGCTCCATTGCTCCGACGAGCAGATGGCGAAGTTCGACTTCGACACCTTCTGCGAGGTGTGGATCGCGGTCGTCTCGACGGACGAGGGGCTGCGGGTCGGCTACTGGAGCCACGGCCCGTACTGACGCCTTGCGGGGCGTCGAGCAACCCGGGCGCCAGTGCGCGCCACCGGGCCTGCGCCGGCCGGCGCTAATCCTTCATCGCGTCGATCAGCCCGCCGACGCCGGCGCCGATCAGCATTCCCGAAGTCGCATTGCCGGAGAGGCCGCCGATGCCGGCGCCGGCGAGGCCGCCGTAGAAGGAGGTGCTGGAGCAGCCGGGGAGCGTCCACGCCGAGGCGAGCAGGACGAGGATGGCGAGCGTTTTCTTCATGTCGATCTCCGCACCGGTTACTTGCTGGGTCCGACCTTGGGCTTGATGACTTCGAGCCACATCACGGCCATCACCGCCGTCTCCTGCTTGCCGGGGTTCGCCGCGTACCAGGCATCGATGCGCCGCACGGCTTCGCCGACCGACGTGTCGGCGAAGCCCGGAGCGATGCGGCGGGCGAACGTCATCTGGTTCGCCGGGATGTGGCGTTCGTCCCACCCGATGCCCGCCGAGATTGCGTTCGCGATGCCGAAGACGAACGCGCGCTTCTCGGCGATGGAGGAGCTGGCCCAATCGTTCCCGTTCGCGAACCGCTGTTGAGGCACCGCCGCGGAAGGCTGGCCCTGCGTCTGTGCCTGGGATGCGAGGGGCGCGGCGGCAATGACGGCGCCGGCGGCGAGCGCTGCGACCCTGAAGAGCATCTTCACGTTCTTGTCCTCCCCGGTGTGTCGTGCAAGGGAGGGCGATTGTCGCGCGCGCGTGGGCGGGGCGCAATTTGTGGTCGGGCCCGCGAAACGCGGGCGGGGATTCCGGGAACGTTCGTGTGCTCGCCGACGCGGCCCTCAACTGCCCGTTTGTGACATCGCCCGCATGCGCGCTTCGACCTCCTCGCTGCTGAGGTCTTCCTTGTGGGTGGCGAGATGCCAGGTGTGGCCGAACGGGTCGCGGACGCTGCCGCTGCGGTCGCCGTAGAACTGGTCCTGCACGGGCCGCACCGGGGTCGCACCGGCTTCCACCGCGCGGGCGTACACCGCATCGACGTCCTCGACGTACAGATGCAGGTGGACCGGCGAGCCCTGGTGATGCTCGGGACCGCGGAAGCCGATGTCCGGATGCTCGTCGGCGAGCATCACCACCGAATCGCCGATCTCGAGCTCGGCATGGCTGATCTTTCCCTCCGCGCCGGCGAGCCGCATGCGCTCGCGGGCGCCGAACGCGCGCGCGTAGAACGCGATCGCGGCGGTGCCGCCGTCCACGCAGAGGTAGGGGGTCAGCGAGTGGTAGCCCTCGGGAATGGGCGTGGCAGCCATGGTTTCGTCTCCTGTCGTCGTTCAATGCCCAGCAAGCGGCATTCCCGCCGCAGCGCGGGGCTTCGTATTCTGGGGCCGCGCGGTTACAGCCGGCCTGCAAAAGAAAAGCGCGCCTCGGCGGCCGGGACGGGTAACCGCCGGATGGCTCGGCCCGTACTACCGGTCAGATCGCGGCGACGACGCGAAGCAGGCGGCAAGCAGAGCGATCCCACCCACCCCAACCGAACTGGAGAACGATCATGCTGAACCTCAAGACCCTGGTTACCGGCCTTGCCCTGGCCGCGTCCTTTGCCTCCTTCAATGCCGTCGCCGCGGACGACTGGTATCGCTCGACCGGCGGCGTGGCGCCCCACGCCATCGGCGACGAGTTCTATGCGCGCGGCACCGGCGGCGTGACCCCCAACGCGATCGGCGACGAGTTCTACGCTCGCGGCACCGGCGGCGTCGCGCCGGCGATCGCCGACGACTTCTTCGCGCGCGGCACCGGCGGCGTGACGCCGGGCGCGGTCAGCGACGAGTTCTATTCGCGCGGCACCGGCGGCATCGCTCCCCAGGCGCACGGCGAGTGATCGCGCGTCCGTGAAGCGGAGCGCAGGCGCGGGTCCCGGTGTCGGGATCCGCGCGGCATTCATCGCAAAGGAAGCCGCATGATGCTTCGCGCGTGCATGGCGTTGCTTGCCGCAGTCGTGACGCTCGCTCCGGGTACGGCGGACGCGCGGCGTTGCTCCGCGGTGTCCGGTCCCGATCGCGTCCCGTTGATCGAGCTCTATACCTCCGAGGGTTGCGACAGTTGTCCGCCCGCGGACCGCTGGCTCGCGACGACCGCCGCGGAGGCCTTCAAGGCGGGACGCGCCGTGCCGCTCGCGCTGCACGTCGATTACTGGGATCACCTCGGCTGGCGCGACCCCTACGCGTCGGCGCAGTTCAGCGCACGTCAGCGGGCATCGGCGCAGCGCGCCAACAGCCGCGTCATCTACACGCCGCAGGTGCAGGTGAACGGCCGCGATTTCCGCGGCTGGGGAGATCGCCGCGCAGTGGCGCGTGCGCTCGACGCCGGCGGCGGACCCGCACGGGCGAAGCTCGCGCTGGAGGCCACGCAACAGGGCGCCGCACCGTGGACCATCGCCGTGAACGCGGAGGCGGCGGGCGAGACGGCACGCGGCGCGGGGGTCTACCTCGCGCTCTACGAAAGCGGCCTGGTGTCGCAGGTGAAGGCCGGCGAGAACCGCGGCGCGACGCTGCGGCACGACTTCGTCGTGCGCGAATGGCTCGGGCCGCTGCCGCTCGACGCGACCGGACGCTTGAGCGACACGCGGACGCTGCCGGCGCGCGTGGACATCGACTACTCGCGCGCCGGAATCGCGGCCTTCGTGCAGGATGCGCGCGGCGAGATCCTGCAGACGCTCGCGCTGCCGCTCTGCGGCGGCTGATGCGCTGATTCGCGGGCGGGCGTACCGAGGCGGGACCGCTACACGGGCTTGAGATCCCCCAGCACCGTCGGCACCAGCTCCGCCACCGTCGGATGGATGTGCACGGCGTGCTTCAGCGTCGTGTAGGGCTGGCGCGCGTACATCGTCTGCAGGATGGTGTGCACCACCTCGTCCCCGCCGACGCCGAGGATCGCGGCGCCCAGGATCTCCTGCGAGTCGGCGTCCGTCATGACCTTGATGAAGCCCTGGGTCTCGCCCTTCTCGATCGCGCGCCCGACGCGCGACATCGGCCGCTTGCCGACGAGCACCTTGCGGCCGGCCTTCTGCGCCTCGGCGAGCGTCATGCCCGCACGGCCGAGCGGCGGGTCGATGAACAGGCCGTAGGTCGCGATGCGGTCGGTCACGCGCCGCGCGGCGCCGTCGAGCAGGTTGTCGGCGACGATCTCGTAGTCGTTGTACGCGGTGTGCGTGAATGCGCCGCGGCCGTTGCAGTCGCCCAGCGCCCAGACGCCCGGCACCGAGGTCTCCAGCGTGTCGTTCACCTTGATGTAGCCGCGCGCGTCGGTCTCGATGCCGGCGCGGTCGAGCCCGAGGTCGTCGGTGTTGGGGAGCCGCCCGATCGCGAGCAGCGCGGCGCTGGCCTCGATGCGCGGGGCGCCCTCGACGCACTCGAGTTTGACCGCCACGCCGCCCGCGCACGGCGCCAATGCGAGGCACTTCGCATCGACGCGGACCGCGACGCCTTCACGCTCGAGGATGGCGCGCACCTCGGCGGACACGTCCTCGTCCTCGCGCCCGATGAGCCGCGGCCCCATCTCGACGACGGTCACGCGGCTGCCGAAGCGCCGGTACATGTGCCCGAACTCGAGGCCGATGTAGCTCCCGCCGACGATGACGAGATGCTCCGGCACGAAGTCCACGTGCATGATGGACGAGCTGGTGAAGTGCGGCGTGACGTCGGCGCCGGCGACCCCGCGCGTGCTCGGCCGCCCGCCGACGTTGATGAAGATGCGCGGCGCCTCGAGCGTCTCGCCGTTCACCTCGACGGTGTGCGGCCCGGTGAAGCGCGCGTGGCCGCGAAACACCGAGATGCGCTCGTGGCCCGTCATCCACTTCTCGACGATCTCCCGCGAGCGGCCCACGACCTCGTCCTTGCGCGCCTTGACGCGCTGCATGTCGATGCGCGGCGGGGCGTCGAGCACCACGCCGTACTCGGCGGCGCGCTGCGCGGCGCGCGCGACGGCGGCGCTCGCGACGAGGGTCTTGGTCGGGGTGCAGCCGGTGTTCACGCACGTGCCGCCGAAGCGGGCACGCTCGATGATCGCGACCTGCATGCCGGAGCGTGCGAGGCGGTCGGCCATGGCGGGTCCCGCCTGGCCGGTGCCGATGACGATGGCGTCGAAGCGCGCGGCAGTCATGGGCGCTCTCCCGGGTTGGGGAAAGTATGGAGTCTAGGTCGAATGGCGCCGGCGCGCGTTCGCAACCAGCTCGCACAGCCCGGCGAGCGCCGGCGACTGGTCGTTCGCGCGCCAGACGAGGGGCGTGACGACGTCGGCGTGCACGCGCGGCAGGCGGTGCCGGCTGACGGCGGCGTGCTGGACCGTGTCGAGGACCGATTCCGGGACGAGCGCGATCCCGGTTCCCGACGCGACGCACGCGACGATGGCGTGATACGACGCGAGCTCGAGCACGCGGATCGAGGCGATGCGCTGTTCGCCCAGCCAGCGCTGCAGCACGCGACGGTACGCGCACCCGTTGGGGAAGGCGATGACGGAGTCGCCCGCTGCGTCGTGCGGGCGGCGGATCGGCGGGTGGTCGCTCGAGGCGATGAGCACCAGGCGCTCGGCGAACGCGGCCTGGTGCGCGAGGCCATCGTCCGCGGGCGTCTCCGCGACGAACGCGGCCTCGACGCGCCGCTCGCGGACGGCGGCGGTGAGCGCGTCGTTGGTGCCGGTCGTCAGCTCGACGCGCACATCCGGATAGGCCGCGTGATACGCGGACAGGATGCCCGGCAGCCGGCTCGCCGTGGTGCTCTCCAGTGCGCCGAGCTTCAGCACGCCCGACGGCGCGGCGCCGGTGAGCGCGGCGCGCGCCTGCTCGGAGAGATCGAGCAGGCGCTCGGCATACTCGAGCAAGGCCTGGCCGCTGCGCGACAGCACGAGCCGCTGCTTCTCGCGCACGAAGAGCTGCACGCCCACCGAGGCCTCGAGCTGCCGGATGCGCGTGGTGACATTGGAGGGCACGCGGTGCAGCTTGCGGGCGGCGCCGCCGATGCCGCCTTCCTGCACCACGGCGCGGAAGATTCGCAGGTCCGACAGTTCCATCGGTCTTCTCCAATCCGGAACAAGCTGTTCCCGGTTATTCACTATCCGGGAGCACCACGCGAGGCTAACATGATCGCGTCATGCACCCCACGCTCCCGGTTTCTCCCCTCGCGACGGCGCTCGTCGGCCTCGCGGCGCTCGCGGCGGCGATGGGCATCGGCCGCTTCGCCTTCACGCCGCTCCTGCCCCTGATGCAGCAGCACGGCGAGGTGACGCTCGATGCGGGCGCCTGGCTCGCGGCCGCCAACTACGTGGGCTACCTGTGCGGCGCGCTCGCGTGCACGTTCCTGCCCATGCGGCCGGGCACGATGGCGCGCATCGGCCTGGCCGGCGTCGCCGTGTCCACGCTCGCGATGGGCGCCACGGCATCGATGGGGGCGTGGCTCGCGCTCCGGCTGCTCGCCGGCGTGGCGAGCGCCTTCGTGCTGGTCGGCGTTTCCGGATGGACGCTCGCGCGCCTCGCCGCGGCGCGGCGCGGGCAATGGGCAGGCTGGGTGTACGCGGGCGTCGGCGCGGGGATCGCGCTCGCCGGCGTGGTCGCACTCGTCGCCGCCACGCGGGGCGCTTCGCCGGCGGACGCGTGGATCGCGCTCGGAGCGATCGCCGGCGGCGTCGCGCTCGTCGCGTGGCGCACGTTCGCGCGAGCGGGTGGTGGGGCGACCGCGGCGACGCCGGCCGGGCGCGGGTCGTTCACGCCGGCCACGTGGGGCCTCGTCGCGTGCTACGGCGTGTTCGGCTTCGGCTACATCCTGCCGGCGACGTTCCTGCCCGCGGCTGCACGCGAGCTCGTCGCCGATCCATCGGTGTTCGGCTGGACGTGGCCCGTCTTCGGCGTGGCCGCGGCGGTGTCGACGGTCGTCGCGTCGCTCGCCCTGCCGCGCGCCGAGCCGCGCGCCGTGTGGGGCGCGAGCCACGCGGTGATGGCGTTCGGCGTGGCGCTGCCGTTCGTCGCCCCCGGTCTGCCCGCGCTCGTCGCGTCCGCGCTCTGCGTCGGCGGGACGTTCATGGTCGCCACGATGGCCGGCCTGCAGGAGGCGCGTCGCCTCCACGGCGTCGCAGCGCCGCGTCTGATGGCGGCGATGACGACCGCCTTCGCGCTCGGCCAGATCCTCGGGCCCGTCGCCGTGCGGTTCATGCCCGCGCAGGCCGACCCGATGCGCGCGCCGAGCCTCGCTGCCGCCGCGCTGCTCGCCCTCACCGGCGCAGCGCTTGTCCTGTCCTCGCGGCGCGCCAGCGCGACCGCGCTCAACCTGTGAGGTGCCGCACATGATCGCCGACCGCATGCCGATGCTTTCCCGCGAACAGATGAACGAGGCGCAGCGCGCCGCGGCCGACGAGCTGATCGCCGGTCCGCGCAAGGCCGTGTTCGGGCCGTTCATCCCGCTGCTGCGCAGCCCCGGGCTGCTCGCCACGATGCAGAAGGTGGGCGAGTACCTGCGCTTCCACAGTCCGCTGCCTCGCCGGGCGGCGGAGTTCGCCACGCTGGTCGTGTCGCGGCAGTGGACGCAGCACTTCGAATGGCACGTGCACCTGCCGCTCGCACGCCAGGCGGGCACCGCCGCCGAGACCCTCGACGACCTGCGCGCCGGACGCCGTCCGCGCGGCATGAGCGACGAGGAGGGGCTCGTCCACGATTTCATCGTGGAGCTGACGGCGAACAAGGGCGTGAGCGACGCGACGTACGCGGCCGCCGTCGAGCGGTTCGGCGAGGCGGGGGTGATGGACCTCGTCGGCGTGATCGGCTACTTCACCGCCATCTCGATGGTGCTCAACGTGGCGGGCACGCCGGGGGCGCCGACGGCGGGGGCGGCGCCATTGCCGCCCCTGCCGTGAGGCGCGTCGCGAAGGACCGCGTCCCGCGGCGGCGCGGGCCCCAGGGCGGGGCACGCCCCGACGCGCTCGCGATCGCGCCGGCGATCAGTGCGCGGCGCCGAGCGGGCCGCGGGTGCGTTCGCTGAGCGTCGGGTTCACGTCGAAGAACCGCGCATCGACGTCCTGCACGCCGAACGCCTGCAAGCGCTCGACGTGCTTGCGCAGGTACCGCTCGGCGGCGGCACGGTCGTCGAAGAGGTACGCTCCCCCCGCGCGCCCGCCCGTCGCATCCTCCGTCCACAGCTTCCAGCGCAGACCCGGCTCGCCGGCGATATCGTCGGCCAGTCCGGTGCAGGCCTCGGCCAGCGCAGCGCCCCACGGCCCGTTGAAGGCGAACTCGATTTGCAGAAGAATCGGTGACATCGTCTCACTCCTCCGTTGAAGATGGGCACAAGCGTACGGCGCGCGGACGAGGCAACCAAGCCCGCGCAGGTGGAAACAGCATCCCCTGGCAGTTGACAATCGGCGCCTGAGAACGAGCAGGGCGACAACGATCCATGGACCGTCTTGAAAGCATGCGGGCGTTCGTCAAGGTCGTCGATCTGGCCGGCTTCGCGGCGGCCGCACGCGCCCTCGACCTGTCCACCACCATGGTGAGCAAGCACGTGGCGGCGCTCGAAGCGCATCTCGGTGTGCCGCTGCTCACGCGCACCACGCGCAAGGTGAATCCGACGGAAGCGGGACGGCGTTTCCACGAGCACTGCCAGGCGATCCTGAACGCGCTGGAGGATGCAGAGCGCGAAGTGGGCGCACAGGGGCAGGCCGCAGTCGGCTGCTTGCGGATCACCGCGCCGGTCGAGCTCGGCAACCTGCACATCGCGCCCCTCGTGTCGGCACTCCTCAGGCGCCATCCGGCCTTGAGCGCGTGGCTCGATTTCTCCAACCGTGTGGTCGATCTCGTCGAGGAAGGCTTCGATGCCGCGATCCGGGTCGCGCCGACCCTCGACACCAATCTGCGCGGGCGGCACGTCACGACCTCGCGGCTGCTGCTCGTCGCGGCGCCTGACTATCTGGCACGTCACGGCAGCCCGCAGCACCCGGGCGAGCTGGCGCACCACGCGACGTTGAGCTTCGCGCTGAGCATGGGAACGGTCTGGCCCTTCCTGCGCGACGGGGAGCAACAGGAGATTGCCCTCAAGCCGAGGCTGGTGTCGAACAGCGCGGACTCGCTGCGGATCGCCGCCTGCGACGGCGACGGCATCGCGCTGCTGCCGAGCTTCCTCGTGGCGGCAGACCTCCAGGCCGGCCGGCTGCGTCCGGTGCTCCCGTCGTGGTCGCACGGCGACCTGCGCATCTTCGTGCTCCATCCGCACCGCCGCGTGCAGACGGGGCGGCTCCGCGCCTTCATCGACATCCTGATCGAGCGCTTCGGCGAGGATCCCGATCGCGAGGGTTTCCTGCCGCAGGCTTGATCCGGCGGGGCGATCGCGCTAGCTTCGCCCCTCCCCGTCGGCGTTGTCGCGGCGGTCGAACGGAGCAGCCTCATGCAATCCCTGAAGTACGAATGGCCCTCGGGCGCGCGCATCGCCGTGATGCTCACCGTGATGTACGAAGCCTGGCCCGAGGGCAAGGGCCCGCCCTACGGCCCGATGGCGAGCAGCCTGCGCGAGGGCACGCTCGACCTGCAGAGCATCTCGTGGGCGAACTACGGCGGGCGGACCGGGATCTGGCGGCTGCTGCGGATCTTCGAGTCGTTCGGCGTGCAGGCGACGGTGTGCGCGAACGCGAAGGCGCTGGAGCGCTTTCCCGAATCGGCGCGCGCGATCGCCGACGCCGGCCACGAGGTGGCGGGGCACTCGTACACCCAGGACCTGTTCCTGCCGTATCTCCAGCCCGACGAGGAGCGCGCGCTGATCCGGCGCTGCACCGACATCATCCGGTCCACCACCGGGCAGCAGGCGGTGGGCTGGGCGAGCCCGCGCATGACGCCGACCGAGCACACCGCGAGCATCCTCGCCGAGGAAGGTTTCCTCTGGCACGGCGACTATCACGACACCGACCTGCCGTACGTGGTGGAGACGCCGGCCGGCAAGCTGGTCGCGCTGCCGCACAGCGACTTCACCGACAACCGCGTGCTGCGCGGGAGCCCGCGCGATTTCCTCGACGTGTACCGCGACACGTTCGACTACCTGTACGAGCACGAGCCCGGCTCGCTGCTGAACCTCACCGTGCACGCGCACTTCGGCGCGCGGCCGCCGCTGGCCGCGATGGTCCACGCTGCGCTCGAGCACATGAAGGCGTCGTCGTCGGTGTGGTTTCCGCGCCACGACGAGCTGGCGCGGCATATCATCGCCACACCCAAACCATAAGCTGGTCCACCAAGGAGGAGCTGTCCCATGCGTGCCATCCGTGCACTCGCCCTCGGTCTGTCCGTCGTCGCCGCCGCGGCCAGCAGCATCGCCGCAGCACAGGGCTATCCGGCGAAGCCCATCACCCTGATCGTGCCGTACGCCCCCGGCGGCGGCGTGGACACCGTCGCGCGCGCGCTCGCGCAGGAGCTCGGCACCGAGCTGAAGACCGCGGTGATCGTCGAGAACAAGCCGGGCGCGAGCAGTATCATCGGCTCGGACTACGTCTCGAAGCAGCCGGCCGACGGCTACGTGCTGCTGGCGAACGTCGGCACGCACTACGCGATGCCGTACCTCTCGAAGAACGTGCCCTACGACCCGGTGAAGGACTTCACGCCCATCACCATCATGGGGCGCGCGCCGCAGGTGCTGATCGTGAACCCGAGCGTGCCGGCGAAGACGGTGCCCGAGTTCATCGCGTGGGTGAAGGCCAATCCCGGCAAGGTGTCGTTCGCGACCGCGGGCAAGGGCACCTCGCAGCACCTCGGCGGCGAGATGCTGAACGCGATGGCCAAGCTCGACATGGTGCACATCCCGTACAAGGGCGGCGGACCGGCGCTGAACGACGTGCTCGGCGGCCAGGTGCCGGTGGCGATCTCGATCATGTCGAACGTGCTCCCGCACGCGAAGGCGGGCAAGGTCAACATGATCGGCACCATCGAAACCAAGCGCTCGAAGGCCGCGCCCGAGGTGCCGACGGTCGGCGAGAGCGTTTCCGGCTTCGCGGTGCCGGATACCTGGATCGGCCTCCTCGGCCCGAAGAACCTGCCGCCCGACGTGGTCGCGAAGCTCAACGGGGCGCTGGTGAAGGTGAGCGGCGAGGCGAGCGTGCGCACGCGCCTCGAGGCCGCGGGCTTCGAAGTGGACGTCGTGCCGGCCGCCGATTTCGCCAAGCTCGCGCCGCAGTATTCCGACGCGTATCGCAAGATCACGCAGGACGCGAAGATCGCGCCGGAGTGAGCCGTCGCTCGCGTGCGGCATCGCAGTTCCCTCCGTCGCCCGACCGTGGCCGCCCTCGCCATGCGATCCTCGTCCGTCGTCGCCCGATGAAGGCGCACAATGGGGGAGCGCAAGCGACGCGGCCCGCGCCGAGCGCCTGACGGGGAGGACGAAATGACGCTATGCCCGATTGCCCTGGTGGCGGGTTGCAGGAAGTGCCCGGCGTTCTCGATCTGCCCGCTGAAGGGCGTGCTCGGCGATCACGTGCCCGACAAGACGGCGCCGAAGACGCCCGCGAAGCGCGGCGCGAGCGGAGCGAAGCGCAGCAAGTAGCGGATCGGCGCTGCAGGATCAGCGCCGCGCCTCCAGGATCAGGTTGAAGGGCGTCTCCGCCGCGCGGCGGAAGTGCCCGAACCCCGCCTTGCGGAAAACCGACGCGAGGCGGGCCTCGCCTGCCTGCGCGCCCAGCACCAGCTTGCCGCCGTCGGCGAGCGCGTGCGCGCAGCACAGCGTGGTGGAGGCGGCGTAGTAGAGCCGCGCCACCGGCGACACGTTGTCCTCGACGCGATCGTTCGCGAAGGGCTCGACCAGCATCGCCGTGCCGTCGGGCGCCAACGCCTGCGCGGCGTGGCGGGCCGCGGCCACGGGATCGCCCATGTCGTGCAGACAGTCGAAGAAGCAGATGAGGCCGTAGCCGCGCCCGGGATAGTCGGTCGCCCGGTTCACCTCGAAGGTCACGCGGTCGGCAAGGCCGGCGTCCTCGGCGTTGCGGCGCGCGGCGTCGATGGAGGCCGCATGCGCGTCGAAGCCGCGGAAGCGCGATCGCGGAAACGCCTCGGCCATGAGCAACGTCGAGTGGCCGTGGCCGCAGCCGACGTCGGCGACCTCGATGCCGGCCTCGAGCCGCTCGACCACGCCGTCGAGCGCGGGCAGCCATTCCGCGAGCAGGCTTCCGCGGTAGGCGTTGCGATAGAACGCCGCGACGCCGCAGTACAGGCGTCCGTCGTGATCGCCCCAGGCGACGCCGCGTCCGGTGCGGAAGGCGTCGATCGCCTTGTGCTCGTCGAACCACATCGAGGCCGGGACTTGCCAGGCGTGCGGGATGAACACCGGGCTGTCCTCGTCGGCCAGCACCATCGCCTGCTCCGGCGTGAGCTCGTAGGTCTCGCTCGCGGCGTGGTAGAGCACGTAGCCGCCCGCGGCCTGCGCGTTCAGCCACTCGGCGACGTAGCGCTCGGCGCAGCCGGCGCGCTGCGCCACTTCGTGCGCGCTCAGGGGGCCGGCGCCCGCCATGGCGCGATAGAGGCCCAGCTTGGCGCCCAGGCTGACCATCACGCCGCCGTAGCCGGCGGAGAGGTCGCCGACCGCGCGGGCGAGAAAGGCGTCGAGCCTGGTGCGATCGATCACGGGTGCGTCCATGGCTGCTGCTCCTTTGTCGGGAATGTCGGGATGACGCGGTGATGATCGCGACCCGGGCGCGCCGCGCACAGTGGCGAAATCGCCCTCGAACGGTTCGTTCGTGCCACGCCCTGCACGAGTGAGCGAGAATCGGGCGTCATGGCGAAGTCATCGCGACCCGCGGGCGCCGGCGCCTGCCACGTCAGCCTGGTGGCGCTCCCCGATGCGGTGGCGTCCACGCTCTTCGGCATCTTCGACGTGGTGAACGCGTTCGCCATGATGCGCGGCGCCGCGACCGAGGCCGGCGAGCCGCCGTTCCGCGTGCAGATCGTCGCCGAATCCGTGGGGACGATGCGTCTCGCGAGCCGCGTGCCGATCGACGTTCCCGACGCCATCGACGCGGTGGCCTCGACCGACGTGGTCATCGTCCCGTCCGTGCTCCTCCCGCCGGGCGGCTGGGAGAAGGGGCGCTACGGTGGGCTGGTGAAGTGGGTGCGCGCGATGCACGCGCGCGGCGCGGTGCTGTGCTCCGCCTGTTCTGGCATCTTCCTGCTGGCGGAGACCGGGCTCTTCGACGGCCGCGACGCGACCGTCCACTTCGAGTACGCCCGCGCCTTCGCTTCGCTGTATCCGCAGGTGCCCATCCATCCCGAGCGCGTGCTCGTGATCTCAGGCGAGCGCCAGGAGCTGGTGAGCTCCGGCGCCTCGACGAGCTGGCACGACCTGATGCTCTATCTGATTGCGCGCTACGCCGGTGCCACCGCGGCGCAGGACGTGGCGCGGATGTTCGCCCTGCAGTGGCACCAGGACGGCCTCGCGCCGTACATCGTCTTCAAGGGCCGGACGGACCACGGCGATGCGGAGATCGCCGCCGCGCAGGAATGGGTGGCCAAGCACTTCTCGGTGGCCGCGCCGGTCGAGGCGATGGTGCGGCGCTCGCGCCTCGCCGAGCGCACGTTCAAGCGGCGCTTCCTAGCCGCCACCGGGCTCACGCCGCTCGCGTACGTCCAGCGCCTGCGCATCGAGGATGCGAAGCGGCGGCTCGAGCGCACGGACGCGTCGGTGGACGAGATCGGCTGGCGCGTCGGTTACGAGGACGGGGCGTTCTTCAGGCGGCTGTTCAAGCGCACCACCGGGCTTGCGCCCGGCGCCTACCGCAAGCGCTTCCAGGTGCCGGATTTCACGCGGTAGCGAGGTGGGGCGTGTGCGGCGGGCCGGCTGACGCCCCGCCGCTTGACCTTCCCATGATTGGAAGCTCTAGGCTGCGATCCCCTTCACCCAGCCAGGAAGCGCCGATCATGACCCACCTCCACAACGCCCATCACCTGCGGCACGTCCCTCCCGTGCATCATCACGCGCGCCACGGCAACGAGTCGCTCGACAGGGTCGCGCTCATTGCCACGCTGCACTGCCTGCTCGGATGCGCGATCGGCGAGGTCGCGGGTCTCGTCATCGGGACCGCGCTCGGATGGAGCAACGCCGCCACCATCGCGCTGGCGGTCGGTCTCGCGTTCGCCTCCGGGTTCGCCCTGACCGCGGTGCCTTTCCTCCGCCGCGGGTACGCCTTCAAGGCGGCGTTGCGGATCGCGCTCGCGGCCGACACCGTATCGATCGCCATCATGGAGATCGTCGACAACGCGCTCATGTTGGCGATCCCCGGCGCGATGGACGCGCCCCTCGACTCGCTCCGGTTCTGGGCGAGCATGGCCTTCGCGCTCGCGGTCGCGGGCGTCGCGGCCTACCCGGTGAATCGCTGGCTCATCGCGCGGGGGAAGGGGCACGCGGTGGCGCACGCCGGCCACTGAAGGGGCAGCGCGGCCACTGCGGGCCACGAGAAAAACTGCGGCGTCCTGTATCCGAATCGATCCGGCCTGCGTACTTGCAGACGCACCGGCCGCCAACGCCGGTGCGCCCCCTCACTACAGGATGAGACCGCCATGACTCGTGCCAGACACGTGCCGCCCATGCTGCTCGCCGCTGCGGCCGCGGCAATGACCGCCTTGCCCGCCTCCGCCCAGGTCGATCCGGCCGCGGCCGTCGACCAGTTCGAAGCCACGTTCGGCAAGTACGAGGGCTATCGCCGCTCCGGCGCCAAGGGCGTCTGCGCGGTCGGTGAATTCACCGGGAGCGCGGAGGCACGCGCGCTGTCCACCGCGTCGGCGTTCAGCGGGAAACCCGTACCGGTCATCGCGCGTTTCTCGGTCGGCGGCGCGAACCCCAAGGCGCCCGACAACGCGCGGACCCAGCGCAACATGGCGCTGCAGTTCAACCTGCCCAACGGCGAATCCTGGCAGATGGGCAACATCTCCGCGCCGGTCTTCGGCGCCGCCACGCCGGAACAGCTGATCGGCCGGCTCAAGTCGCTGCAACCGGATCCGACGACGAAGGCCGCCGATCCGGCCAAGGTCAAGGCTTTCGCCGATGCCAACCCCGAGGTGCTGGCGCAGGGCCGCTACTTTGCGAGCCAGCCGGTGCCGGCGAGCTTCGCCACGGTGAACTACTGGGGCGTGCACGCGTTCGGCTTCGTCAACGCCAAGGTGAGAAGCAGTGGGGCAAGTGGGTGTTCGAGCCCGTCGGCGGCACGCAGGGGCTGAGCGACGAGGAGGCCAAGGCGAAGGGCACGGACTTCCTGATCGGCGACCTTCGCCAGCGCGCGGCGAGCGGGTCGGTGGCGTTCGACTTCATGCTGCAGCTCGCGCAGCCGGGCGACCGCCTCGACAGCGCGGTGACGCCCCTGCCCGACGACCGCCGGAAGGTGAATCTCGGCCGCCTCGTGATCAAGTCCGTGTCGCCCGACATGACCGGCGAATGCCTCACCATCACCTACAACCCGATGATCCTGCCGAAGGGCGTGGAGCCCTCGGCCGATCCGATGCTCGCGGCGCGCGCGGCGCCGTATGCCGTAGGCCTCGGACGGCGGTTGGCCGAAGGCGCGAAGCAGTAGCGACGCCGGGCGGAGCGGATCGGTCACCCGCTCGGCCTTCGCGGCACCGTTCGGTTCCGGCGAACGATGAATTGCGCGCAGGACGGTTTTTCTCGCGAGGCCGAGCGGTCACACTGCAAGCCATGGAGTCGCCCAACGCAAAAAAGCGGCTCCGGGCAAACCGACCGACCCAACTTTCAGTGAAGGAGACCATCATGATCCGCAACATTCTCGCCATCACCGCCGCCGCCTTCGGCATCGCTTCCACCAGCGCCATCGCGGCGGACGACTGGTATCGCTCCACCGGCGGCGTGTCGCCGAATGCGCAGGAAGACTTCTATGCCCGCGGCACGGGCGGCGTGAGCCCGAACGCGATCGCGGACGACTTCTATGCTCGCGGCACGGGCGGCGTGACGCCCAACGCGATCGCCGACGATTTCTACGCGCGGGGCACCGGCGGCGTCGCCCCGCAGGCGGTCAGCGACGAGTTCTACGCCCGCGGCACGGGCGGCGTCGCGCCGCAGTCGCACGCCGAGTAACTCGGTTCGCGCAGTCCCCCGCGCGATCAGCGCTCGCCGCGAGGCCCCGGTTCACGGGCGCCTCGCGGCGCTTCGTCTTTGTTGCGGGACTGCCCCATCCGCGAAGGGGTTCCGGGCCGGTACTCGGTGCGCTGCCGATTGCGATCCTCGCCTGGCGCCGGCCGCGGCAACGCCGGCAACCGGAGCGCATCGAACCGGCGTAGCCTTCCCATCTCGTGCATCGGCAGAAGAGAGGGGTCCATGTCCACCAACGCCGTTCGGCTGCACCGCGTCCTGCGCGCCCCGCCGGAGCGCGTGTATCGCGCGTTCACGGACCGTGACGCCTGGGCGAAGTGGCTGCCGCCGCACGGCTTCGTCGCGAAGGTCCACGCGATGGAGCCCAAGGTCGGCGGGACGTACCGGATGTCGTTCACCAACTTCACCACCGGGCACAGCCATTCGTTCGGCGGCGAGTACCTGGAGCTCGTCCCCGCCGAGAAGCTGCGCTACACCGCGGCATTCGACGATCCCCATCTGCCGGGCACGATGCAGACCACCGTGACGCTGAAGCCGGTGTCGTGCGGCGTCGAGCTGGACGTGGTGCAGGAGGGCATTCCGGGCGTCATTCCCGCCGAGGCGTGCTATCTCGGCTGGCAGGAGTCGCTGCAGCTGCTGGCCCAGCTCGTCGAGCCGGAGATCCGGGAATGAACCGGTGAGCTTCCGCACCTCGCGCGAGATCGCCGCGGACCCGGCAAGCGTCTTCGCGGCCTTCGCGGACAGCGCGCGCCTGGCCGTGTGGTGGGGACCGGCCGGCTTCAGCAACACCATCGAGGTCTGCGAGTTCGCGCCGGGCGGGACCTGGCGTTACGTGATGCACGGGCCGAACGGCAAGGACTATCGCAACGAGAGCGTCTTCCGCGAGATCCGGCCGGGGACGCGCATCGTCATCGAGCACCGGTCGCATCCGCGGTACCTGCTGACCATCGATCTCGAGCCCGCGGCGAGCGGCGGGACGGTGGTGCGGTGGGAGCAGGCGTTCGAGAGCCCGAAGGTCGAAGCCGGGCTCGCGGACATCGTCGTGCCGGCGAACGAGCAGAACCTCGATCGGCTGACGGCCGAGGTGCTGCACCCGGCCGGCGGCGAGGGTCGGGCTGAGACCGCTCGCTGATGCCGGTTCCCGATTACATCCGCAAGCTCCGGGCGCACGTCGGCACCGATCTGCTGTTCGTGCCCACCGTGGCCGTGATCGCGCGCGACGAGGCCGGCCGGCTGCTCCTGGTGCGCGACCGCGAGTCGGGCTTCTGGGGGTTTCCGGGCGGGATCGTCGAGCCGCTGGAGGTCCCGGCCGACGCCGCGGTGCGCGTGGCGTGGGAGGAAGCGGGCGTGCACGTCGAGCTGACGCGCCTCGTCGGGGTGTTCGGCGGCCCCGGGTTCGTCACGACCTATCCCCACGGCGATCGGCTCGCGTGGGTCGCGACGGTGTTCGCGGCGCGCGTCCTGGACGGCCAGCCCCGGCCCGACGCGGCGGAGACGAGCGACGCACGTTACGTCGCCGAGGATGCGCTGGGTCGGCTCGCCGTCCGCGATCACGCGCTGCACTTCCTGGCCGCCGAGCGCGACGGCGCGGCGGGCGGGCACTTCGCGCCGGCGAGCTGGCGCCCCGCGCCGCGCGGCGGCTAGTAGAAGCCGCCGAAGAGCGCCGCGAGCGCCGCCAGCGCGATGACGGCGGCGGCAAGCTCGACCGCCCTCTCGGCCCGGGACGGCCGTTGCGCAGGACCATCGGTGTGCGAGGCCGCCTGATCCGACCCCCACCGTTGCATGTCGATGCCCATTGCCGTCCTCCGTCGAACCGCAGCCGGGACAGCTTAGCGCAGGGCCGTTGCCCGGCAATGACAGTGGCATAACCGGCGTGGCGTAGTCCACGTTCGGTCGACCGCCGTGCCGGGCGCCGCGCGCCCCAACCGTTGGCACGCCGCTTGCGCCGCCCGTGGCATGGGCGACGACATCGGCAAGCTGATCCTGCGCATCACGCTGGGCGGGCTCATGCTGCTCCACGGCATCGCAAAGGTCATCGGCGGCGTCGCCGGTGTGGAGAAGATGCTCGGCGGGGTCGGACTGCCCGCGGCGCTCGCGCTCGGCGTGTACGTCGGCGAGGTACTCGCGCCGCTCCTGGTGCTGCTCGGCTTCTACGCGCGCGTCGGCGCCGGGATCATCGTGATCAACATGCTCTTCGCCGTGCTGCTCGCGCATCGCGGCGATCTCTTCTCGCTCACCCGGACGGGCGGCTGGGCGCTCGAGCTGCAGGCGTTCTTCCTGCTCACCGCGCTGGCGCTCGCCTTCATGGGCCCGGGGCGCTTCGGCATCAACCGGCGCTAGCGCGCCCGCGAAAGGACCGACACGATGAGTCGACTCACGCAGCTTTTCCTCGCCCTGGCGCTCGGCGCCGTGGCGGGGCTCGGCATGGCGCAGGGTCCCGGGGAGCGAGGCTCGACGCCTCCGGGGCTGAGCCGGGACGGCAGCGCTCCGGCGGATGGCGCGATCAAGGGGGGCTCCATTCAGTCCGACATCGGCAACAGCCGCGCGCCGGCGCGCGACGTCGCGCGGTGCCAGCAACTCGCCGACCCGCTGCGCGCGCAATGCCTGCGCGACCTGGACCCCGGCGCGGGGGGAACGCTGCCGCCGCAAGGTGCGCCGCGCTCGCCGGCGCAACGCGACCCCAGCGAGCCGCCGCCGCAGAACCCGCGCGGGCCGCGGTAGGCCGAGCCCGGGGAGTCCCGCGAGGGTGCTGCTGGCGCAGGACTTATCGCGCAGTCCGCGCCATGCCACCCTCCCGGACGCGCAGGCCGCGTGCTAGAAGCGGGGGCGTGCACGGGCGACCCCGGTCCGTGGCGCACCAGGCGGAGAGCGGCTGTCCATGAGCCGGACCGAGGAAGCGATCCTCCGACGATGGTCGGGCGCGACGATCGCGCTCGCGAGCCTCGCGCTCGGGGGCGCCGCCGTCCTGCCGCTGCTGCTCTACATCGCCTTCGGCCCTGCCGACGGCAATCCGATCGGGCTCGGTCTGCTGGCCGCCCTGGCCGTCCCCGTAGCCGGTCTTGGCGTGATGATCGGGGTGGTCAAGATGCTGGTCGAGCGCGGCGGTCACCGGGAGCAGTGAGCGTGTTCAAGGGCCTCGGGTTGCTCGTGCTGCTCTACTGCGCGTACGCGGCGGCCCGGGGCGAGGTCTTCGCGAAATCCGGCGCATCGGGCCGCACCGTGTCCCGCGCCGAATCGCCCGAGTACTTCTGGGTGGTGGTCACGATCTACGCGGCCTTGGGCGTCGCGCTGCTGACCGTGTTCTGACCGGTCGCCCGACCGCCTGGCGTGCATTCCCGCGCGCGAGGCGCGATGATGCGGCATGGAAGACGCGCGCTTTCATCCCATCCAGTGCCGCTGCGGCCAGTTCCAGGCACGGCTCGCGCGCCCGGACCTCGCGATGCGCGCGATCTGCTACTGCCGCGACTGCCGGGCCTACGCGCACTTCCTGGGCGCCCCCGAGGGGCTGCTCGACGCCCTGGGCGGGACCGAGGTGGCGATCGTGCGCCCGCGCCGCGTCGCGTTCGTCGCCGGCGTCGAACAGCTCGCGTGCATGTCGCTGTCGCCCCGCGGGATCTTCCGCTGGTACGCGCGCTGCTGCCGGACGCCGATCGGCAACACGCCGCGCGACGCCCGCATCCCCTACCTCGGCCTGGTCCACAGTTGCTACGCGCAGGGCGGGCGTCCGCCCGGCGCCGCAATGGGGCCGGTTCGGATGAAGGTCAATCGCCGCAGCGCGCACGGCGATCCGGGCGGCACGCCGCTGGTGCCGCTCATGCTCGGGGGCGCCCGGCAGGTTGCATCGATCGCGTGGGACCGCGTGAGCGGCCGGTACCGCGACAACCCCTTCTTCGACGCGGCGACCGGCGCGCCGTGCCGCGAGCCCCAGGTGATCGAGAAGGCGGCGCGGGACGCGTTGATGACGCGTGATGCGCCGAGGCGAGGTCCGGGCTAGGGCATTTCGAGCCCTGCCTGGGACGGACCGCGGGGATGCGGAGTGTACGCCACGACGGCGGCGGCGTATGCCGTTGGAATGCCGGTTCCGGCCGCTGTCGATTTCCGGCCGTCCCGTTCGACCAAGGGGTGGAATCCCACTCACCAGGAGACGATCCATGCGCTTCATGATCATTCTGAAAGCCACCCGCAACACCGAAGCCGGCGTGATGCCGAGCACCGAGCTGCTGGAGGCGATGGGCAGGTTCAACGAGGAGCTGGTCAAGGCCGGCGTCATGCTGGCCGGCGAGGGCCTGCAGCCGAGCAGCAAGGGCGCGCGCGTGCGCTTCGCGGGCGACAAGCGCATCGTCACCGACGGCCCGTTCCCGGAGACCAAGGAACTGGTCGCCGGCTTCTGGCTCTGGCAGGTCAAGTCGAAGGAGGAGGCGATCGGGTGGGTGAAGCGCTGCCCGCACCCGATGCCCGGCGAGGACACCGAGATCGAGATTCGCCAGGTGTTCGAGCCCGAAGACTTCGGCGCGGAGTTCACGCCGGAGTTGCGCGAGCAGGAGGATCGGTTGCGGGCGGAGATCGAGGGGAAGCAATCGCCGGCCCGCGGGTGATGTAAGATCATCCGAGATAACAGTCGTTGCCGCGCGAGCGCGGGCGCTCGAGCCGGGGAGGCGGAGCGCCTGCAGGCTCAGCGACGGGGAAACGAGACGACGGCAGTGCTCCAGGAGTCGGTCGGCCGTGCGGTGCCGACCGATCGGATTCGCATCTTTCCTGGGGACACCCATGCGCACCAAGCTTCTCGTCTGTGGGCTCGCCGCCCTCGTGCTCGGCGGCTGCTCGACCTACATGCCGCAGCGCTACAGCATCTCGGCGGACAACAACGTGGCGCTCAAGTCGATCGGCGCGGGCAACATCAACGTCGGGCCGTTCAAGGGTCCGGCCGGCTTCGACAACAGCTGCCGCGCCGCGGGCCCGATCGCGCCGCCGGACAACATGAGCTTCGAGGCTTACATCCAGAAGGCCCTCGCCGACGAGCTCAAGGTCGCGGGCATGTTCGACGACAAGCAGCCGAAGGTCACCCTGACCGGAACCGTCGAGCAGCTCGCGTTCTCGTCGTCGCGCGGACTGACGGGCGGGTCCTGGGACATCGGCCTGCGGGTCAACTCGTCGAACGGCAAGTCGACGTTCGTGTCAGAGCATTACGAGTTCAACAGCGGGTTCGTTGCCGATACGGCCTGCAAGCAGACCGCCGAGGCCTACCTGCCGGCGGTCCAGAACCTGATCGGCAAGCTGGTCAAGGACCCGGCATTCAAGACGCTCGTGACGCCGTGAGGTGAGCCGCTTACCATCGGGGTCGCCGAGAGGAGCGACCCCGATGTACCTGCCCGCGCATTTCGAGGAGACGCGCCTCGAGGAACTGCACCGCGTCATCGCCGAGCATCCGCTCGGCGCGCTGGTGGTGAACGGACCCGAGGGTCTCGACGCCAACCACCTCCCCTTCCTGCTGGATGCGGCGCCGGCGCCGCACGGCCGGCTGCTCGCGCACGTCGCGCGCGCGAACCCGCTGTGGCGCGACTCACGCGACGGAGACGCGGTGCTCGTGATCTTCCGTGCGGTCAGCGCGTACATCTCGCCCAACTGGTACCCGAGCAAGCACGAGACGCATCGCCAGGTGCCGACCTGGAATTACCAGGCCGTGCACGTGCACGGACGGCTGCGCATCCGCGACGACGAGCGGTTCGTGCGCGGCGTGGTGGCGCGCCTGACCCGCACGCATGAAGCGCGCGCCGGCGAACCGCGACCCTGGCGCATGACCGACTCCGCACCGGAGTACATCGACCAGATGGTCGCGAACGTCGTCGGCATCGAAGTCGAGATCGAGCGCCTGGTCGGCAAGTGGAAGCTCAGCCAGAACAAGGACGAGCGCGATCGCGCGGGTGCGGCCGAGGCGCTGCGCAGCCGCGGCGACGCGCAGACGTCCGACGCCATGCAGGCGGCCCCGCCGAAGCGCTCGTAACGTCGCGCGAGCTTCGCTTGTCCGCGCCGCGAATCGTCCGGTGGTGGCGCGGCCCCCGCGCGAGGGTGGGACTGCTCCTCTGGCTGCTCTCGCTCCCGGGCGCCGTGGCCGCTGCCGTGCTCGGCCTGCCCGTCATGCTGAAGGGGCAGCCGCTCCCCGCGCCGATGGAGACGCTCATGCTCGCCGCCGGCCTCCAGTCCGCCCTGCTGCTGGCCGCGGCCGCGTTCGGCGGCGCGCTGCTGGCGCCGTCTGTCGGCCTGCACAGCCCATTGCTGGAGGCGCTGGCCGGGGAGCCCCGTCCCCAGCGCATCGGTGCGCGCGTGGCCGCGGGCGCAGTCGGGGGAGTGTTCGGCGCCGGGCTCCTGCTCGCGCTCGCGCAGGTCGCACCCACGGCCCTCGAAGCGGCGCGCAGCGCAGGCGGGATGCCGCTCCCCGTGCGGCTGCTGTACGGCGGCATCAGCGAGGAGGTGCTCGTCCGTTGGGGATTGATGACCGGCTGCCTCTGGGCGCTGTGGCGCGCCGCGCAGCGTGGCCAGGGCGCGCCGCGCACCGGGCTCGTCGGCGCGGCGATCGTGGCGAGCGCGCTGCTGTTCGGGGCCGGTCATCTGCCTGCGGCTGCGGCGTGGGCGCCGAACCTGGATGCGACGGTGGTCGCGTACGTGGTGCTCGGCAACGCCGCGTTCGGCGTGGTGGCGGGCTATCTCTTCTGGAAGCACGGACTGGAGAGCGCCATGCTCGCGCACCTCGCGGCGCACCTTCTCGCCTACGCCGCCGCCGGTTGACCTCGCCACGGGGTCGCGTCGTGCCAAATGCCGCGGTGGCCCGCCGCCGCCTCGGCTAGAGTCCGGTTCACTCGACCTGCGGACGGGCGCGCGATGGAAGTGCTGCTCATCACCCTGCTGTTGGCGGTCCTCCCGATCCTGCCCTGGGTGGCGGGCTTCTGGATCGTGCGCCACGGGCCGTGGCCCAATCGCTTCTGGGCGGGGGAGACCGTCGCCGGCTTCACGGCCACCGTCGCCATGGCGGCGTGCGTCGTCGGCTTCCTGATCGGGGGCCTGTATCTCGGTCAGTTCGGCCCGCCGCTCGGCGTCGGGGCGGCGCTGCCGATCGGCCTGGCGGTGGGCGTCCCGTGGGCGCTCCAGCGCGCACGCCGGCGCACCGAGGCGTAGCGGCGCCGCGATGATCGAGTGGCTCGCCGTGCTCGGCATCGGCGTGGCGGCGGGCACGCTCGGCGGCGTGGTGGGCTTCGGCTCGTCGGTCATCATGGTGCCGATCCTCGCCTTCGTGTTCGGCCCGAAGGCGGCGATCCCGATCATGGCGATCGCGAGCCTGATGGCGAACCTCTCGCGCGTGGCGATCTGGTGGCGCACCGTGGACTGGCGTGCGGTCGCGGCGTATTCGGTCACCGCGATCCCCGCTGCGGCGCTCGGCGCCCGCACGCTGCTCGCGCTCGATGCAGGCGTCGTCGAGCTCGCGCTCGGCGTGTTCCTCGTCGCAACGGTGCCCGCGCGGCGGGTGCTCGGACGCCGCGGCTTCCGGGTCACGCGTCCGCAGCTTGCCATCGTCGGCGCCGTGATCGGCTTTCTCACCGGCATCGTCGCCTCCACCGGCCCGGTCAACGCGCCGTTCTTCCTCGCCTACGGCCTGGTGAAGGGGGCGTATCTCTCGACCGAGGCGATGTCGTCGGCGTTCGTGTATCTCACCAAGTCCGCGGTGTTCCTCGAGGGCGGTGCGCTGCCGACCGAGACGCTCGTGCGCGGACTCATCGTCGGCAGCGCGCTCATGCTCGGCTCGTGGCTCGCCAAGCGGCTGGTCGAGCGCATGAGCCCGGGCGACTTCCGTTTCGTGATGGACGTGCTGCTGCTCGTCGCCGGCACGTGGATGATCGTGCAGGGGCTCGGCGAGCACGCGTGACCGTGCGTGGTCAGGGCTGCAGCATCGACCGCGCCGGCTCCTCCTGCAGCGCCCGCGCGATCGCCTCGTGGTGGGGCGTCCCGGCTCGCAGCGCCTTCTCCAGGTTCTGCGCGTACTTCTCCATGCGCTTGGGCGGCAGCAGCGGCTCGTTCGGGTCGATGACGGCTTCCACCAGCGCGGGCCCGTTCTCGGCGAGCGCCACGTCGAGGATCGCGCCGCACTGGTCGGGCCGGTCGATGCGGAAGCCGCGGATGCCGAACGCCTCGGCGGCCTTAACGAAGTCGATCGGCTGCAGCGCGCACTCGGTCTCGGGATGACCGAGGAACATCATCTGTTCCCACTTGATCTGCGCGAGGGAGTCGTTGCGCACCACGACGATCCGGATCGGCAGCCGGTACTTCGCCACGGTCGCCAGCTCGCCGAGGAGCATCGCGAGGCCGCCGTCGCCCGTGAACGCCACCACCTGGCGCTGCGGAAACGCGAGCTGCGCCGCGATGGCATAGGGCACCGAGCAGGCCATGGAAGCCATCAGCCCCGAGCCGGCGTACATCTGCCCTTCGCGCGCGTCGCAGTAGCGGGCGAGGAGGCCGGTGTTGTGGCCGGAGTCCCACGCGACGATCGCGTCCGGCGCGAGGCGGTCGCCGAGATCGCGCGCAATGCGGCCGGGCTTCATCAGCCCGCCCGGCCGTTCGACCGACTCGCGCAGCAGCCGGCGCCATGCGACCGTCTCGCGCTGCGCCTGCTCGAGGAAGCCGCGGTCGTCCTTGCGCACCAGCCGCTGGCTGAGCGCCGCGAGCGTCGCGCGTGCGTCGCCCGCGAGTCCGACCTCGACCGGAAAGCGCAGTCCGATGCGCGTCGCGTCGCGGTCGATCTGCACACCGGCGGCCTGTCCCGGCTTCGGGTAGTACTCGATGTACGGAAACGTCGAGCCGACGATGAGCAGCGCATCGCACTGCTCCATCGCCTCCTGCGAGGGCCGCGTGCCGAGCAGGCCGATGCCGCCGGTCGTGAGGGGATGGTCGTCCGCCACGAGTGCCTTGCCGAGCAGCGCCTTCACGATCGGCGCACCGAGGCGTTCCGCGATGTCCAGCAGTTCCGCGCGTGCGCCGAGGGCGCCCTGTCCGGCGAGGATCGTCACGCGCTGCGCGCGATTGAGCACGTCGGCGGCGGCGTCGAGATCCGCTTCGGGCGGCACGCGCAGCGCGTCGGCCTGCGCGAGCGAGGCGTGATGCGCGACGTTGCGCGGCGAGCGCTTCGCCGCCTCGAGCGCCTGCTCCTGCACGTCCACGGGCAGGGCGACATGGCCCACCCCGCGACGCGTGAGCGCCGTGCGGCAGGCGAGTGCCACCGTGTTCTCGACGTGCGCGGCGCTCATCACGCGCGCCGTGTAGGCGGCCACGTCGGCGAAGAGCCGCGTGTGGTCCACGTCCTGCTGGGTGAACGTGTTGTCGAGGTCGTGGTAGGGGAGACCGGTGACGGCGATCACCGGGGCGTGATCGAACTTCGCGTCGTAGAGGCCGTTGAGCAGGTGCACGCCCCCCGGACCGGTGGTGGCGAGACAGCAGCCGAGCCGTCCCGTCCACTTGGCGTGCGCGCAAGCCATGAACGCGGCCGACTCCTCGTGGCGCACCTGCACGAAGCGCACGCGGTCGGCCCGCGTGCGGATCGCTTCCATGATGCCGTTGATGCCGTCGCCCGGCATCCCGAAGATCGTGTCCACGCCCCATTCGAGCAGCGTGTCGATCAGCACGTCCGCACCGTTGCGCGGTGCCTCGCTGTTCGCCGCGTTCATCGGCGTCAGGCGGCCGGCATCAGCTCGACCTTGACCCAGCCGGGCTCGCGCCGGTCGAAGGCCTCGTAGGCGCCGATCACTTCGGAGAGCGGTTCGATCTCGGTCAGCACCTCGGTCGGGTCGATCGCGCCGCTGCGCACGAGCTCGATGAGATGCGGGACGTAGCGCCGATGGTTGCAGTTGCCCATCTTGATGGTGATGTTCTTGTTCATCGCCTCGCCGAGGGGAAAGCTGTCCATCGACGGCGGATACACGCCGATGATCGAGAGCGTCCCGGCCTTCGCCAGCGCCTGCACCGCCCACTGCAGCGCCTGGCTCGGCGCGTCGCCGGGCTGCCACTGGCCGTCGTGCGGATGCTGCTCGGGCGCGACTTTCTGCACCTCCGCTTCGAACGTCTTCTGCTGCTGCACCGCCTTCTCGGCTGCCGGGCCGGCGTGCGCATGCTCGGCATCCACGCCCACCGCATCGATCACCCGGTCCACGCCGATGCCGCCCGTCATCGCGAGGATCGTCTCGACCGGATCCTCGCGATCGAAATTGACGCACTCGGCGCCCTGACGGCGCGCCATGGCCAGCCGGTCGTCCCGATGGTCCACGGCAATGACGCGGCCCGCTCCGAGCATCCGCGCCGAGGCGATCGCGAACTGTCCGACGGGCCCGCAGCCGAATACCGCGACGGTGCGGCCTTCCTCGATGTCGGCCAGCTCGGCGCCGAACCAGCCGGTGGGAAAGATGTCGGAGAGCAGGATCGCCTGGTCGTCGTTCACCTCGTCGGGCAGCTTCACCATGTTCACGTGGGCGTAGGGGATGCGGGCCTTCTCCGCCTGCAGCCCGTTGAACGGCCCGCTGGGGCCGGGTCCGCCGAAGAACGCGGTGCCCGCGCGCTTGCCCTGCGGGTTGGCGGTGTCGCACTGGGAGAAGTAGCCGGATCGGCAATAGCTGCAGAAGCCGCAGGCAATGGTGGACGTGACGACCACCCGATCGCCCACGTCGAAGTTGCGCACCATCGGGCCGAGCTGCTCCACCACGCCGACCGCTTCGTGGCCGAGGATCGTTCCGGCCTCCATGCCAGGAAAGGTGCCGCGGATCATGTGCAGATCCGTCCCGCAGATGGCCGAGGCGGTGATGCGGATGACCGCGTCGGTGGGCTGCTCGACCTTCGGTTCGGGGACGTCGTCGAGCCGGATGTCGCCGATGCCGTGGAAGACGACTGCTTTCATGAGAGGTGCTCCGCTGCGAGAGGGCGATCCGTCCCGCGCTCGCAGGGATCGTGCCGGCGTGGCGTCTACTGCGCGGCCTCTGCCTTGGGACCCGGCGCGTACTGGTCCACCGCTTCGGCCATCTCGGTCAGCGTGCGCTCCATCGACTTCGCCCCGTAGGGATAGAACGCCGACTTGTCTCCTGCGTCCCACTGCTTCCGGAGCTCGGGGCGGCCGAGGTCCCAGTCGGCCCGCATCTCTTGTGTGAGACCGCGGAGGCGCTCGTGCAGCTCCCCCGTGGAAGGCCGTCCCCAGTAGTAGTAGCCGTTCCACACGCTGTGGATGCGCAACTTCGGGGCGAGCAGGACCGTGTGCGGCACCATCGGCTCGTGCGACGGATCGGTGTACTCCAGGATGTCCAGCTCGTCGCGCACCACGTGCGCCTCGTCGTACAGGAAGGTGTAGCTCGCGCCGAGCTGCTGGCGCAGGTTGTTAGTGGTGTGCCAGTCGTCGCTGGTGATCACGACGAGGTGGCAGCTTCCGACGACGAGCTGCGGATGGAATGCCGTCAGTTCCTTCAGCTGCTGGCGGTCCTTCGGACAGAAGAAGCCGCGGATGAGGACGACGAGCATCGGATCGGCCGTCCCCTGCAGCGCGGACAGGCGGCGCAGCGTCTGCGTGTGGTCGGGCAGCTCGAAGTCCGGGAAAGTCTCACCGGGTTTGATGTCGGGTCGCATGGGCGGCAGGCCGGCGCGCCGGCGGGAAGGGGGTGCGCGATGGCAAGCAACCGACATGCCGCGGCCGTCGCTCGGCGATCCGGGAGCGCTGCGTTCGGCCATCAGGCTATGATCGCGGCCGCACTTCCTTCCCTCATCGGAGCAGATACGCCGTGCAACGACCGCAGCATGAATGGCCCGACGGCCTCTCCGTCGGGGCGACACGGTGACGCCCGCGCCGGCCCTGGCGCAGCTCGCGCCGCACGGCGTGCTGCGCGCCGGGATGAACCTCACCAACACGCTCTTCGCCCAGCAGGATGCCGCCAGCGGCGAACTGCGCGGGGTGGGCGTGGACCTGATGCGCGAGCTCGCCGCGCGACTCGGCGTGCCGCTCGAGCTCGTCGTGCACGCCACGCCGGGCGAGGTCGCGGATGCGGCGAGCGCGGATACCTGGGACGCGGCCATCCTCGCGATCGAGCCGGCGCGCGCGCAGGCCATCGCGTTCTCGCCGCCGCTCAGCGAGATCGAGGCGACCTATGCGGTGCGCCGCGACTCGCCCTGGCGCGACGCGGCCGGGATCGATGCGCCCGGCGTGCGGATCGCCGCGGCGGCCAAGGCCGGGTACGAGCTGTACCTCACGCGCACGCTGCGCCACGCGACGCTGCTGCGCACGCCGGGCATCCCCGCCTCGATCGAGCTGTTCGAGGCCGGTAGGGTCGACGCGGTGGCGGCGCTGCGCCCGATGCTGCTCGAGCTCATCGCCCGCATGCCCGATGCACGGCTCGTGGAGGGTAACTTCATGTTGATCAATCACGGCATCGGGACGCCGCGAGGGCGGACGGCCGCCGCGGCCTACCTCGACGACTTCGTGCGCGACCTGAACGTCAGCGGGTTCGTCGCCGCCGCGATTGCGCGGCACGGGGTGAAGGGGCTGACGGCGGTGAGGTGACGCAGGGCACGATGCGGGCCTTCAACGACGAGCAGTGGATCGGCGCACGGGTGCCCCCGGGCACGCCGCAGGAGATCCTCAGTCCGGATGGCCGAGGACATGCGCGTCGCGCCCCCCGAGGGCCCGCCCTCAGGCCGCGCGCGACGCCTTGAGGATCGCGCGCTTCACCCGCGGGTACGTGCCGCAGCGGCAGAGATCGGTGATGCGCTCGTCGATGTCGGGCTGGCCCGCCGCCATCAGCATCCCGCTCTGGCAGTAGCCGCACTGCGACACCTGCTCCTCGATCCACGCCTGCTGCAGCCGCGCCTCGGGCGTCGCGGCGTCTCGAGGCGGCCGACGCGCGCCACGAGCTCGAGCCCCTGTTCGAGGAGCGGCACCTGTGCCTGTTCAATCCGAAGCTGGTCGGACGGCATGCGGTGCTCAAGCTGGAGGACTACCTGCGCTACCCGCATGTGCTGCTCGCGCACGCCGGCGACCTGTCCGGCGTGGTCGACAGGACGCTCGAGCAGAAGAAGCGCCGGCGACGGGTCCTCGCGACGACGCCGTATGCGGTGTCGCTGAAGTGGTACGCGCGCAGCCGCGGCGATGCCGGGCTGCTGTGGATGCGCGAACTGTTGAAGCGCCTGGCGCCGGAACGCGCCGCGAGCTAGCGGCGCGGCATCACCGCTTCCGGCGCAGCAGCGTGCCCGGCGACTTCGCCTCCGTCTCCAGCCACTCGATCGCGGTGGCGATGCGGCGTGCTCGCGTCGCCGCGGTCTTCGCGCCGGCCACCAGGTAGGCGAGCGCGCGCTGCTTGCCCGCGGTGAGGCCTTGCCATGCTTTGCTCGCCGTTCGATGCGCGGCGAGCGCTTGTGCGAGGTCGGCCGGCACGTCGACCGCATCCGGATCGTCGAGGCTGAAGCGAACGGCCACGCGGTCGCCGAGGTGCAGGCCCGCCTCACGGCAGAGCCGCGGCGACACCATTGCGTAACGCCGGCCGCCGGGCGCGGGTTGCCACGCCGCGCGCACGGGGTGATCGGCGATCTCTCCGACGAAGCGCAGCCGCGGATTGCGCTCGAACGGCAGTCGGGCCGCCAGCCGCGGCGTCATGAAGATGACGCGATAGGTGTAGCGGCCGAGGTTGTGCGTCTCCAGCACGCCCTCGAACTCGTGCTCGAATGCGCTCATGGACTCCGTTGGTGGTTGCCCGCGGGGAGCGTTCGCCGCAGCCGGGCTTGCTAGACTCACCGGGTTCTCATCCTTCCGGCCATCATGCCCGAGCCTTTCCTGGGCGACATGGTGATCGTCGAGCGCGGCCTCACGTTCACCGAAGCGCATATCGCGTGCTCGTGCCTGCGCGCCGCCGGCATTCCCGCGCAGGTCGGCGACGTGCACATCGTGCAGACCGACCCGCTGCTGTCCATCGCCGTGGGCGGAGCGTGCATCCGCGTGCCCGAGGCACGCGTCGCGGCCGCGCGCCAGGTGCTCGACGCGTACGCGCGCGGCGAGTACGACCTGGGCGAGGGGTTCGACCCCGGCGCCGGGCCCCGATAGGCGGGGGAACGCCGCTCAGCCCCGGTTTTGGGGCTGTTCGTTCAGCCAAACTGAACGATCCTTTCTTTCCAGCCCCGTTTTTCTCTTCCCGCCGAGCAGCCACACTGCAGGCCATGGAGTCGCCAAACACGGAAGTGCGGCTCCGGACCCTACAGTCAACTTCGTCAGGAAAGGAAACGCCATGATCCGCAAGACCCTCGGCCTCACCGCCATCGCCCTCGCGCTCTCCGCCAACGCCGCCCTCGCGGCCACCGACTACAACCTCGGCACTGGCGGCGTCCCGCCCCAGGTGAACGAAGACTTCTACGCCCGCGGCACCGGCGGCGTCTCGCCCAACGCCTACGACGACTACGCCCGCGGCACGGGCGGCGTCTCCCCGAACGCCTACGACGACTTCGCCCGCGGCACCGGCGGCGTCCCGCCCCAGGTGAACGACGACTTCTACGCCCGCGGCACCGGCGGCGTGGCGCCGCAGGCGACCGCGGAGTAACGCGGCTTCGCGTGGAGATCCGCTTCGGTTACAGCACGGCGAGAAAACATTCTTCCGCCCGACCTGAAACCGAAGCGCCGCATGCCAACGTACTAACGGTCAGATCGCGGCGATCACGCAAACAGCGAAGCGCCGAGCGGTCCCGCCCGACACCATTCAAGGAGACTCGATCATGAAACTGAAGACCATCGCTTCCAGCCTCGCCCTCGCGGCGTCCCTCGTGTCCGTCAACGCCATCGCGGCCGACGACTGGCACCGTTCGACCGGCGGCGTGCCGCCCCAGGCGTATGACGACTTTGCCCGCGGCACGGGCGGCGTGACGCCGAACGCGTACGACGACTTCGCGCGCGGCACGGGCGGCGTCTCGCCCAACGCGATCGACGACTCGTTCTACGCGCGCGGCACCGGCGGCACCTCGCCCCAGGCCGTGAGCGACGAGTTCTACGCGCGCGGGACCGGCGGCGTGGCGCCCCAGTCGCACGCCGAGTAAGCACCACCCATCACGACGCGACGCGCCGTCCGGGCTGCCGGGCGGCGCGTCGCTGCGCGCGCTGCAAAGGCGTGGGAGGTATCCTCCGCCCTCTCGAGCTCCTTCAAGCCTGCGCATGCCGCCGACTGGTCTTCGCGCTCCCGATCTGCGTCGCACGGCGCTCTTCGGTCCCGGTGCCGATGCTGTCGCACACGCGGCGATGCTCGCATGCAGCGCGGACATGCTCATCGTCGACCTGGAGGACTTCACGCCCCCGGAACGACGCGACGAGGCGCGCCGCGCCCTGCCGTCGCTGCTGCAGCGCTGCCGCGATGCGGGCAAGGTTGCCGCGGTGCGCATCAACCGCATCGGCGAGGCACGTGACGGCGACGGCCGGCTCGATCTCGCCGCCGCGATGCACGCGCGGCCCGACGTCATCGCGTATCCGATGGCGTCTTGCGGCGACGAGATGGCCCGCCTCGATGCGCTCCTCGTCGAGCTGGAGCACGGCCTGGGCCTCGCAGCAGGCACCACCGAGCTGCTGCCCGTGTGCGAGACCGCGCTCGGCGTGGTCAACGTGCGCGGGATCGCCGCAGGCTCGGCGCGCGTGCACAGTGCGCTGCTCGGCGCCGAGGATCTGGCGAACGACCTGTGCGCGGAGCGACGGCCCGATGCCGTCGAGCTCGACTACGCGCGCCGCCGCTTCGTGCTCGAGTGCCGCGCCGCCGGCATCGAGCCGATCGATGCGCCGTACACCTTCAGCGACGCGGACGGTGCCGCGCGCGAAGCGGGGTACGCGAGGCGGCTGGGCTATCGCAGCAAGTCGCTGGTGCGGCCGGAGCACGCCGAGGCGTTGAACGCGGTGCTGACGCCGGGCGACGAGGAGGTGCGCCGCGCCGCGGCGATGATCGCGGCGTTCGAGGCGGCCCGCGCGCGCGGCGAAGAGCGCGCGCTCGTGGACGGATTGTGGGTGGAAGTGCCCACCTATCGCAATGCGCGGCGGCTGCTCGAACGGGCGCGGCGCCTCGGCGCCGGCGGCTAGGGTCGCGCGCTCCCCGCGATCGCGGGAGCGCATCTTGCAGCGTTCCGGCGCATCCAACGCCCGGAGTACGCCATGACGCCGCTGCACGCCCACATTCCGCCGACGCCGGATCTGCCCGAACCGACGCCCGGCGACCCGCCCCATCGTCCGGGCGACCTGCCCGGCCCCGAGATCGATCCCGTGCCCGACGACACACCGGAGCTTCCGGACACGCGACCGCCCACCGAGGTGCCGCCGATGCCGCCGCCGGAGGTGCCGTCGCCCGGGCCGTACTGAGGCGTCAGTCGAACCGGTAGCCGATCTGGATGCGGCCCCAGCGGTGCGCGGTGAGCGAATCCGACTGCGACTCGATTTCCTGGGAGCGCCACAGCATCGCGTAGCCGAGCATCCAGCGCTCGCCGGCCCAGGCGATCCCGACTTCGCTCTCGACGACGAACGGCTCGGCGTCCAGCGTGCGCGGGCTGTCGTTGAACCAGCCGCCTTCGATGGTCGCGTTGTGCGCAACGTAGCGGGCTTCGATGCGCGCGTACGCGAAGAGCTCGGTGGCGTGCTCGGGAGCCCACGCCGAGGCGCCCGCACCTGCCGCGAGGCCGCGTCCGGGCGCGTTCATCCAGGTGCCGGTGAAGGGGGCGTTGAATCGCCCCACGCGCACCGTCGCCCCGGCGCCCGCGGTCACGAAGACATTGCCGAGCTGTCCACGCACGTAGGGGGCCGCATCCGCCCAGCTTCCGAACACCCATCGCCCGGGCGAGTACTCGGCGCTCAGCTGCAGCGTCGGCTCGTTGCGGATCTGCTGGCTCCAGCCCTGCGGCTCCGACGAGCCCACCCAGCCGTGCACGGCGCGCTGCAATTCCTCGGCACCGGAGCATGGGCCGATGCAGCCGACGTCGAGGGCGAGCCGCAGGTAGCGACCGCCGTTGCCCTCGCTCCAGAAGGTATCGCGGGATGCGCCGAGATAGAGATAGCCGGCATACGGCCGCTCGGCGGGCGGCAATGCCGCCGGGGGCAGGTCGATGTCCGAGGGCGTGTAGATGTGCTGACCAAGCCGCAGCCCGTACACGTGGCGCTGCAGGCTGGTCGTGCCGTCGTCGCGCCGCACCGTGTGCGTGTCCGGGGAGGCGTAGCGCAGCGTGAAGCGCACGCCGTTGCTGTACGAACCGTCGTCCCGGGAGAAGCCGAAGGCGTCGTTGTCCCACTCCATCCCGAGCGTGGGGCGACCGGCCTCGAGCGCGCGGCGCAGATCGTCGGCAAGGTTTGCCTCGGCGCGCGCCGTTGCTGCGCTGGCGACCGTGCACGCAAGTGCCAGCGCGCACAGGCCCTTTCCAGACGGCCATGGCGATCGGAAGAGGGACGTGCAGCGCATGATCGCGCCCCAGGCAGGTTTCAGGCCAGTCGTCGCACGGCGCCTTCAGCGGTTCTGCCGCTTCCCCACCTGGCGTCCGGCGCTCGCTTTCATGACGATCTCCGGTGATCCACGAATGCTAATCGCCGGATCCGCGAGGCGCGTGTCGAAGCGCTGCAGAGGTGCCGTGAGCGGCGCAAACCCGCTACACTCCGCGCGCTTCACGCATCGGAGACGCAATTGGACCAGCAAGTCAGTTTCCAGTCCGGAGGCCTGCGGCTCGCCGGAACGCTCACGCTTCCCGCGGGCATGCGCGCCGGCGAGCGCCGCGCGGCGATGCTCTCGCTCCACGGCTTCGGCAGCAACCGCAACGGCGGCGTGGCCGAGGCCGCGGCGAAGTTCTTCGCCTCGCTGGGCTACGTGGTGCTGCGCTTCGACATGCGCGGCTGCGGCGAGAGCGAAGGCCAGCGCGGGCGCGTGATTTGCCTCGAGCAGGTGGAGGACACCCGCAATGCGGTCTCGTTTCTCGCGGGGCGTCAGGAGGTCGATGCCACACGCATCGGCGTGTTCGGCCACAGCTTCGGCGCGGCCGTGGCGATCTACGCGGCCGGCGTGGACGAGCGCCTCGCCGCCTGCGTGTCCTCGGGCGGCTGGGGCGACGGCGAGAAGAAGTTCCGCCGGCAGCACGCCTCCGATGCCGCGTGGAAGAAGTTCACCGACATGATGGCCGAGGGGCGCCGGCGGCTGGCGAAAGGCGAATCGATGATGGTGCCCCGTTACGACATCGTGCCGATTCCGCCGGGGCTGCGCGGCAACCTCGCGCCCGGCTCCATCACGGAGTTTCCGTTCGAGGTGGTGGAGAGCATGTACGCCTTCCGCGCGATCGACGTGGTCGCGAAGATCGCACCGCGCCCGCTGCTGCTCCTGCATCCGTCGCAGGATTCGGTCACGCCGACCGAGCAGTCCGTCGATCTCTTCATGGCGGCCGGGCAGCCGACCGACCTGCATCTCGTCGCGAACACCGACCACTTCATCATGTCGGAGGACAACCCGCTCGTCCTCAACCTGGTGCGCGACTGGATGGCCCGCTACCTGCCCGTCTCGCAATGACCGCGGCGCCCGCAAGACCGCAGCCGGTCGTGGTGGCGGGCGCGGCGCTGCACGCGTTCATCGCCGCGGTCTTCGCGAAGCTCGGCTTCGCCGACGGCCACGCGCGCGAGCTGGCGGACGTGCTCGCGTGGGCGAACCTGCGCGGCATCGACACTCACGGGGTGGTGCGTGTGCCGCGCTACGTCGAGATGATCCGCGCCGGCGACATGAATCCCGCCCCCGCGATGCGGCTCGCGCTCGACCTGCCTGCGATGGCGCTCCTCGATGCGGACCGCGCGGCGGGGCCGGTGGCGATGACGCGCGCCGCACGGCTCGCGGCCGATCGCGCGCGCACGGCCGGCGTGGCGCTGGTCATGGTGCGGGCGACGACGCACACCGGTCCGCTCGGCTACTACACGTCGCTCGCCGCGAAATCCGGGCTCGCGGCAATCGCCATGTCCGCGTCGGGCCCGAACATGGCCTATCACGGCGCCCGCGCGGCGGGGGTGGCCACGAACCCGCTTTCCATCGCCGTGCCCGGTCCCGACGCGACGCCGCTGGTGCTCGACATGGCGACCAGCGTGATCTCGCTCGGACGCATCATGAGCGCGCGCCGCCTCGGCGAGACGCTGCCCGCGGGGGTCGCACTCGATCGCGACGGCCATCCGGCCATCGACCCGAAGGTCGCGGAGGTCCCGCTGCCGCTCGGCGGCCCCAAGGGCTCCGGGCTCTCGCTGATGATCGAGTGCCTGGCGAGCGTCGCCAGCGGAAACGCGCTCATCGTCGAGGCGCTCGAAGGCACCGCCGCCGGCCGCCGCCATCGGCAGAACGGCCTCGTCATCGCCGTCGACGTCGCGAAGCTCGGCCCCGTGGAGACTTTCCGCGAGGAGGTGCGGCGCCTCGCGCGCGACGTGAAGGCGCTGCCCGTCGACCCGGCGATCGGGGAGATCCTGATGCCCGGCGAGCGTGGGGATCGTGTATTCATGCAGCGCGGCCGCGACGGCATCCCGATCCCGAAGCCCGTCCACGCCGAGCTCGCGTCGCTTGCCGCCTCGCTCGGCGTCGCGCTGCCCGCATGAGATATCCCTAGCACCAGGAGGAAGACCATGAAGCATTGGCTGTCCGCACTCTGCACCGGTGCCGCCATCGCGCTTGCCGCGCCCGCGGCATTCGCGCAGGAGTACCCCAACCGTCCGATCAAGCTCGTCGTGCCGTTCCCGCCGGGGGGCACGCTCGATGCGACGGGGCGCCTCGTCGCGCAGAAGCTCCAGGAGTCGCTCGGCCAGCCGGTGATCGTCGAGAACCGCGGCGGTGCCGCGGGGACGATCGGCTCGGACTACGTGGCGAAGAGCGAGCCCGACGGCTACACGCTGCTCATCAACTCGACGCCGTTCGTGACCACCCCGCACCTGCAGAAGCTGCCGTACGACGTGAAGAAGGACTTCGTCGGCGTCGCGCAGGTCGCGCAGATCGAGTACGTGCTCGCGGCAAGCCCGAAGCTCGGCGTCAACAGCATGAAGGAGCTGGTCGATCTCGCGCGCAAGGAGCCCGGGAAGCTGAACTACTCCAGCGCCGGCAACGGCTCGGGACAGCACCTGTTCATGGAGCTGGTGAAGAGCGCGGCGAAGATCGACGTGGTGCACGTGCCCTACAAGGGCAACGGCCCGGCGCTGCAGGCCTTCCTCGCCGGCGAGGTGCAGCTCATCTTCGACACCACCGCCGGCATCCTGCCGCACATCGCCGCCGGCCGCGCGAAGCCGCTGCTGGTCACCGGCGACAAGGCGCTGGAGGCATTGCCCGGCGTCCCCGCGCTCGACGTGACGTATCCCGGCCTCGGCATCGGCGCTTGGCATGGCGTGTTCGCGCCGGCGCGCACGCCGAAGCCCGTCGTGGACAAGCTCGCGGAGGCGATCCGCGCCGGCGTGAACACGCCGGACATGGGGAAGCGCATCCGCGACCTCGGCTTCACGCCCACCGGCGTCACCAGCGACAAGTTCAATCCGATCTTCCAGCGCGACGTGGACGCGTGGGGCAAGGTCATCCGCGAGAACAACGTGAAGGGAGACTAGCGTCATGGCGCAACAGGAAGCGGACCTCGTCGTCGCCGGCATCGACTGGCTCGTCACGGTCGATCCGCAGCGGCGCGTGATCCGCGACGCCGCGATCGCGGTGAAGGACGGCAGGTTCGCCGCGGTCGGCAAGACGGCGGCGATCGACGCGGCGTGGCGCGCGCAGCGACGCGTCGAGGCGCCCGGGACCGTCGGCACCCCGGGGTTCATCGACAACCACCTGCACGCGTCCTTCCAGATGGCGCGCGGTCTGGCCGACGAGGCGAACGCGCAGTCGTTCCTGTTCGAGCACATGTACCCGTTCGAGGGAGCGAACACCGCCGAGGACGTGTACGTGAGCTCGCAGCTCGCCGCGCTCGAGCTGCTGCGCCACGGCGTGACCTGCTTCGTCGACCCGGGCAACTACCACCCGGACGCCACCGTGCGCGCGGTGATGGCCACGGGCATGCGCATGATCATGGCGACGAGCTGCTTCGACAAGACGAAGTCGGTCATGGGGCTCCTGCCGGAGAGCATGATCGAGACCACGAAGCAGTGCCTCGACAAGACCGAGGCGCTCTTCGAGCAGTACTCCGGGAAGCATCCCGGCAAGCTCACGGTGAGCGCGTCGTTCCGCGGCCTGAACAACTCCTCGGACGAGCTCATCACCGGGCTGAAATCGATCGCCGACCGCCACGGTGCGCTGCTGCAGACGCACGCGTGCTTCTCGTACCAGACGCGCGACTCGAGCATCCAGGGCTACGGCAAGCCCGAGATCGAGCGGCTCGAATCGCTGGGCGTGCTCGACGAGCGGACGCTGCTCGTTCACACCGGCTGGCTCGAGCCGCACGAGCTCGCGATCCTCGCGCAGCGCAAGCCGACGCTCGTCTGCAGCCCGAGCTCGTCGCTGCACAACGGCTACGGCTATCTCGGCGTCGGCCTGCATCCGGAGCTGATGGCGCTCGGCGTGAACGTCAGCCTCGGCTCCGACCACGCCTGCTCGGGCGTGGTGGACATCGTGCAGGAGATGCGCATGTGCGCCTGCGGCTACAAGGAGGCGCGCGCCAATCCGCGCGTCATGCCGCCGGAGCAGGCGATCGAGATGGCGACGCTCAACGGCGCGAAGGGCGTGGGCATGCTCGACCGGCTGGGCTCGATCGAGGTCGGCAAGGAGGCGGACTTCGTGCTCTTCGACGCCACCGTGCCCGAGTGGCAGCCGCTCTACAACCCGGTGTCGAACCTCGTGTACGGGGCGACCGGCAACACGGTGAAGGACGTGTACGTCGGCGGCGAGCAGGTGCTGCGCGACGGCCGCCTCGCCCGGGTGGACCAGGACGAGATCCTGCGCGAGGTGAGGAAGACCACCGAGCGCATCGCCGCGCGGCTCGACATGAAGAAGATCGTCAAGCTGCGCTGGCCGGTGGAGTAGGTCAGCTCACGCGGCCGTCGGGCGCACGCCGCAGCACCGTCCCGGGCGTTGCACCGGTGTGCGCGGCGTTCTCCACCACCGGGACGCCGTTCACGATCACCGTGGTGCGCGCGCCGCTCGGGTAGCGGTGCGGCTGCTCGTACGTCGCGAGGTCCAGGAAGTCCGCGGGATCGAAGATCGTCACATCCGCGCGCTGGCCGGGGGCGAGCGTGCCGCGGTCGGCGAGATGCAGCGCCTGCGCCGTCGCGCCGGTCATCTTGTGGATGGCGAGGGCGAGCGGCACGAGCTTCTCTTGGTTCACGTAGCGGCCGAGGACGCGCGGGAAGGTGCCGTAGAAGCGCGGGTGCGGCATGCCCTGGCTCACGATGCCGTAGGTCGCGACGCAGTTGCCGTCCGAGCCGACCAGCGCGATCGGCGAGCGGATCAGCGCGCGCACGTCGTCCTCGGCGATCGAAGTGACCAGCACGCGGGTCGCGCCCTTGTCGTCGCGCAGGTAGTCGCACAGCGTATCGATGGGGTCCTGACCGCGCTCGGCGGCGAGCGACGCGATCGTCCGGCCCGCGTACTGCGGCAGGTTCGGCGAGATGGAAATGCGCACCGCGTCCCAGTCGGGAATGCGGCCCCAGTTGTTGAGGCCGTGCGCGGCGATGTCGGCGCGGAGCCGCGCGCGCGTCTCGGGCAGCGGCAGTCGCGCGAGCATGGCGTCCACGCCGCCCGCCTGCACCCACTGGGGCAGGATGTTCTTCAGCGGATTGCTGCCGGCGGTGTAGGGATAGGCGTCGCAGTCCACGGCCACGCCGCGCGCGCGGGCCGCCTCGATCATCGCCAGCGCCTGCGAGACCTTGCCCCAGTTGTCGGTCCCCGAGCACTTGAAGTGCACGACCTGCACGTGCACGCCGCAAGCCTCGCCGACTTCGATCGCCTCGGCGAGCGAGTCCAGCACGCCGTTCGACTCGTCGCGCAAGTGGGTGAAGTAGAGGCCGTTGTGGCGGGCGAGCACGCGCGCGAGCGCATGGATCTCCTCGCGTTCCGCGTACGAACCCGGCGACGTGAAGAGCCCGGTGGAGAGGCCGAGCGCGCCGGCGCGCAGCCCCTCCTGGAGCAGCGCCTCCATCTGCTCGAGCTCCGCCGGCGTGGGCGCGCGCTGCTCCATGCCCATCACCATGAGACGCAGCGTGTTGTGCCCGACCAGCATGCCGGCGTTGACCGAGGTCGCCGGGAAGGTGTCGAGGTACTGCGGAAAGGACATCTCCCGGAACGGCAGCCAGGGCGCGCTTGGCGAGAGGTAGTCGCGCAGCAGCTCGACCTTGCCCGGGAGGCACGGCGCTACGGAGAACCCGCAGTGGCCGATGATCTCCGTCGTCACGCCCTGCCGCACCTTGCTCTCCGCCTTGGGGTTGATCGGGAGCGTGAAGTCCGAGTGCGTCTTGATGTCGATGAAGCCGGGCGCAACCGCCAGCCCGGTCGCATCGATGTCGCGTGCCGTGGCGCCGGTCAGGGACGGCCCGAGGGCGGCGATGCGACCGCCGGCGATCGCGACGTCGGCGAGGATCGATTCGCGGCCGGTGCCGTCGTACACTCGGCCATTGCGGATGACGAGGTCGTAGTCCATGAGGGCGATGCGTGCTGAAGCGAAGCGCGCATGTTACCGCCCGCGACCTCGCCAAAGTCCACTGACTTGAACGCGAGGAAAGCCGTGAGCGAAGAATTCCTGGTCGGCGGGGTGCGCCTGCCGCGTCCTTTCCGGGTGCGCCGCCTGGGCCACTTCGGCCTCAACGTGACCGATCCGGAGGCGAGCTTCGATTTCTACTGCCGCCTGCTCGGCTTCCGCGTCTCGGATCCCATCGACTTCACCGGCCGCCTGCCGGAGGAGCAGATGGCGGCGCTCGGTCCCCGCGTCGGCTACTTCACCCGGCACGGCACGGATCACCACTCGTTCGTGTTCTTCCCGAAGCGGGTGTACGAGGCGATCACCGGGGCGAAGAACCCGCACGTCATCGCGAACCAGGTGACCTGGCAGGTCGGGTCGCTGCGCGAGGTCGTGGACGGCCACGCGTGGTTCACGCGCCGCGACAAGCCGGTGCGGCGCTCGGGCCGCGACCTGCCCGGATCGAACTGGCATTTCTACCCGGCCGACCCGGAAGGCCACACCAACGAGCTGTACTACGGCATCGAGCAGATCGGCTGGGACGGCCTCTCCAAGCCGAAGGCGCTGCACAAGATCCGCTACATGAAGCCGCCGGAGCTGCCGCACGTCTCCGAGTACGCCGAGGTGATGAGCGCGATCGCCGAGGGCATCGACCCGGCGAGCGGCCTGCGCCAGCGCGAGCTGGGCGAGGAGCGCCACGACGTCGGCGGCGTGCTGCTCGGGCGGCCATTCAAGGTCACCCGCATCGGGCCGGTGCGCCTGTTCGTGCAGGACACGGAGGCGATGGTGCGGTTTTATCGCGACGAGCTCGGCCTCGCGATCACCGAGGAGGTGGTCTGGAACGGCCACCGGTGCGTGTTCTTCCGCGCCAACACCGAGCACCACTCGCTCGCGCTTTATCCGATGGCCCTGCGCGCCGAGCTCGGCCTGCGCGCGGACTCGACGCTCATGTCCTTCGGCCTGCAGGTGGGCGACTACGGCCAGCTGCGCAACGCAGTGGACTTCCTGAAGGCGGCCGGCGTCACCATTCGCTACCTGCCGCCGGAGCTCTTCCCCGGCATCGACTACTGCGCGTTCGCCCTCGACCCGGACGGCAACGCGTTCCAGCTCTACTACTACATGGAGCAGGTGGGCTGGGACGGCCGGCCGCGCCCGGCGCACGAGCGGCCGAAGGTCGACAACGCGCGCTGGCCCGAGAGCGTCCCCGCCGCGAGCGACACCTTCCTCGGCGAGAACCTGCTCGGGCCGTGGGGATGAGCGCTCGCGCCGGCGCGTGACGCTTCGTGGCCGCGATCCTTCGCGGGAGCCTCGCCTACTTCGCACTGGTCTTCGGCGCGGGCTTCGCCTTCGGCGTGCTGCGCACGCTTTATCTGGCACCGGCGCTGGGCGAGGATCGCGCGCAGCTCGTCGAGGCGCCGCTCATGCTCGTGGTGATCGTCCTGGCGGCGCGTTGGCTCGCGCGGCGCTGGCGCGGTTCGTCCGCCGGCCTTGTCGCAGTCGGCGTGCTCGCCGCGGCGTACGTGCTCGCCGCCGATGTCGCGGTGGGGGTGGGCCTGCGGGGTATGACCCTCGGCGCGGTGTTGTTCGGCAGATCCTGGCAGGCGGGCCTGGCGTACTACGGGCTGGTGCTCGCGTTCGCCGCACTGCCGCGGCTGCTCGCCTTCCGTATCCGGGCGTAATAAAGTAGGGGCAGGAGCGACCGGGGAGAAACGATGTCGGGCTGCGGATGCGGTGAGGCGAGCGCCGCACTGGAGCGCAGGACGCTGGCTGCGCTGCTGGCCATCAACGGCGCGATGTTCGTCGGCGAGGCTGTCGCCGGCTGGTGGGCGCAGTCCGCCGGGCTGCTCGCAGACTCCCTCGACATGCTGGCCGATGCGCTGGTCTACGGGATCGCCCTGTACGCCGTCGGCCGCGCCGCGCGGTGGCAGGCGGGTGCGGCCAGCGCCAGCGGGGTGCTGCAGCTCGCGCTCGGCGCCGGGGTGCTCGTCGAGGTCGCGCGGCGATTCGTGCATGGCAGCGAGCCGCTGAGCTTCGCCATGGTCGCCGTCGGGCTGGTGGCCCTCGCCGCCAATGTCTGGTGCCTGCGGCTCGTCTCGAGGCACCGCGACGGAGGCGTGCACATGCGCGCCTCCTGGATCTTCTCGAGGAACGACGTGGTCGCCAACGCCGGCGTCATCCTTTCGGGCGTGCTCGTGATGGTGCTCGGGAGCCCGGTCCCGGATCTGGTCATCGGCGCGGTCATCTCGTTCATCGTCATGCGCGGCGGCGTGCAGATCCTCCGCGAGGCGCACGGCGCCCGTGCGGCCATCGCCAGGACCTAGGAGACGCCGGTGCAGATGTCCGACATTCCCTTCGGCACCACCGACTGGTCGACGGTCGCGCGAACCGAGCATCGCGGCGAGACGGGCATGGCGTACTGGCGCACCCGGCACTTCGGCGGCATCCGCGTGCGGATGGTGGAGTACTCGCCCGGATACCTCGCCGACCACTGGTGCGTGAAGGGCCACATCCTGCTGTGCCTCGAAGGCGAGCTGCACACCGAGCTGCGCGACGGGCGCACCTTCGTGCTGAAGCCGGGCATGAGCTACCAGGTGGCGGACGACGCCGAGCCCCATCGCTCCTCGACCGCCGCCGGCGCCAAGCTCTTCATCGTCGATTGAACGCCCATGAAGCGCGACGACGAGTCCATTTCCCGCGGCCGGCCCGCCCGCCGCTCGCTCGACGCCCTCGCCCTCGGCCCGACGAAGGGCGCCGTGCTCGCGGTGGTGTGCATCGTCCTCGGCCTGCTGTTCGCGGCGGGCTGGTTCGAGCCTCCGCCCGATCGCGCGACCATCCCCGGGCGGGACCTGATGATGGCCTTGCTGTGCTGGGTCATGGCGGCGGTGTTCGCGCGCGCGGCCTACCTCGGCACGAAGCTTCGCGACCGCCGGCGCGGCCGCCGCTGACCGCCCGATGCCGAGCGAAGGGCCGCTGCTCATCGCCTGGATCGTCGCGACGTTCGTTGTCGCCGGCTTCGTGAAAGGCGTGGTCGGCATGGGCCTCCCCACGGTGGCCATGGGCGTGCTGAGCGTGGCGATGGCACCGGCGGCCGCGGCCGCCATGCTGGTGGTGCCGTCGCTCGTCACCAACGTTTGGCAGCTCATGGCGGGGCCTGCCTTCGGCGCGATCTCACGGCGACTCGCCACGATGATGATCGGCGCATTCGGCGGCACCGTGATCGGCATCGGCGTGATCACCGGCAGCTCCGCCGGCCTCGCCGGAGCCGCCCTCGGTGCCGTGTTGGCGCTGTACGGCGTGGTTGGCCTCGCGGCGCCGCGGTTCACGGTGCCGCGCCGCGCGGAGCCGTGGCTCTCGCCGGTCGTCGGCCTCGTCACCGGGCTCGTCACCGGCGCCACCGGCGTCTTCGTCGTGCCGGCCGTGCCGTATCTCAACTCGCTCGGCTTCGCGAAGGACGAGTTGATCCAGGCGCTCGGGCTGTCGTTCACCGTCTCGACGCTCGCACTCGCGACCGCGCTGGCCACGCGCGGACAATTCCAGCTCGCCACGGCGTGGACGTCGGCGCTCGCGGTGCTGCCCGCGCTCGGCGGCATGTTCCTCGGTCAGCGCGTGCGCGACCGCATGGACCCGGTCGCGTTCCGGCGCGGGTTCTTCGTCGGTCTGATCGCGCTCGGGCTGTACATGGTGGGGCGGGCGCTGTGGCGGGGGGCGGCATGAAGGCCCTCGAGCTCAGGATCCCGCCGCCGGTCGTGGCCCTTCTGTGCGGCCTCGGGATCTGGCTGCTTGCCGAGCATCTGCCCGCGCTCGCCTTCGACGTCCCGGCGCGGGCGTGGGTCGCGGGCGCGCTGGTGCTGGTCGGGCTCACGCTCGATCTCGTGTCGCTCGCGCGGTTCTTCCGCACGAGGACGACGGTGAACCCGCTCAACCCGCAAGGCACCTCGGCGCTGGTGACCGGCGGCCTGTACCGGCTCACGCGCAACCCGATGTACGTCGGGCTGCTCCTCGTGCTCACCGGGTATGCGGCATGGAAGGCGAATGTCGCGGGATTTGCGATGATCGCGGTGTTCGTGGCGTATCTCACACGCTTCCAGATCATGCCCGAGGAGCGCGTGCTGGCCGCGAAGTTCGGCGCCGAGTACGACGCCTACCGCCGGCGGGTACGGCGCTGGCTGTGACCGACGCCGCCTTCGGCCGTTGCGAGGACCGGACCCTGATGCTCCGCACGCTGCTGACCTGCGCGCTCGCGCTCACCGTCGCCGGCTGTGCCAGCCTGTCCCCGGCGCCGTCGACCTTGATCGTGAAGGGCGAGCTCACCTATGCCGGGCGGATCGTCCTGCCCGGCAGTGCTCAGGCGCTCGTCGAGGTGCGCGACGCGTCGCAGCCGGAGGGCCGCGGCGTCGTGGCGGAGCGGCGCATCGACCTGCGCGGACGGCAGGTCCCCATCGCGTTCGAGCTCGCCGTGGACCCGGGGACACTCGACCCAGGCAGGCGATACGCCGCGCGCGGCGGCATCACCATCGCCGGGCGTCCGGCGTGGGCGACGGCATCCATCCCGCTCGAGGCGCGCAGCGGTGTCGTCGATCTCGGCACCCTCGTGATGCAGCCGGTGCGGCTGCAGGCCTTACCCACGACGTCCGGGCGACTTTCGGTGCGCGGCCGCGCGTATCCGGAGTGCCGGATCGTCGAGGCCTCGGGCGCGGACCTGCAGGGCGTCGAGTGGGTCGTGGAGGACATCGACGGCGGCGGCATCATCGACCGCTCGCGCGCCACGCTCGTGTTCGGCGCGGGCGGACGCCTGAACGGGCGCGGGTCGTGCAATACGTACACCGGCGGCTACGTCGCGGACGGCGACACGCTGAAGATCGCGGACGTGGCCAGTACCATGAGGGCGTGCGCGCCCTCGCTCATGCACCAGGAGGCAAAGTTCCACGCCGTGCTGAAGAATGTGACGCGATTCGAGTTCCGCGCCGATGGCGCGCTGGTGCTGCACGCCGACGACCGGCGCAGCATCGTCGCGCGACGCGGCGGACCGGCATGACCCTCGACGCGGACGGGGTCATCGGCCGCACGCGCGCGTGGATCGAGCGCGCGGTGATCGGCCTCAACCTGTGTCCGTTCGCCAAGGCGGTCTACGTGAAGGAGCGCATCCGGTACGTGGTGAGCGACGCGGAGACGCCGGAGGCGCTGCTCGCGGACCTGGAGCGCGAGCTCGCACACCTTGCCGCGGTGCCGGCGGAGGAGACCGACACGACGCTGCTGATCCATCCGCACGTCCTGCAGGACTTCCTCGACTACAACGACTTCCTCGACGAGGCGGACGCGGCGGTCGAGCGGCTGGACCTCGGCGGCGCGCTGCAGGTGGCGAGCTTCCACCCCCAGTACCAGTTCGCGGAGACGAAGCCCGACGACGTCACCAATTGCACCAACCGCTCGCCCTATCCGACGCTGCACCTGCTGCGCGAGGCGAGCGTGGACGAGGCGGTCGCGGCGTTTCCGGATGCGGACGAAATCTACCTGCGCAACATGCAGACGCTCCGTCGCCTGGGTCGCGCGGGGTGGGAAGCGCTCGACGTCGGGCCGCCCGCCACCGAGCACTAGGCCGGGGTCAGACGACCCGCCGCTCCTGCAGCACCTGCGGCAGGGCGAGCAGCGCGCCGGCGCGGATCGCCGCGCGCCGGTCGTGGCGGGCGAGCCGGTGGAGCGCGCGGCCGCCCGGATTGGCCGCCTTGCCGGTCAGGCGCAGGAACCAGTACCAGGCGTCCGGATTCTGGCGCATGAACTGCAGGGTTCCGCGTGCCTGGGTGCGGATGTACTCGTGATGCGACGTGTGGTCGTCCAGCCCGGCTTCATGGTGGACGGCGTGCATGAGTTCATGCCAGAAGATGACGGCAAGGTGCGGGCCTTCCAGGATGCACGAGTACTCCAGCACGCGGTTGGCGACGTCGCACTGCGCCCACCGGCGGAGCCGGTTGGTGGTGGCCACCGACAGGAACTTCACCCGCCACAGGTGGCGGCCGACCTTCACCTCGCGCGGCGCGAACACCGCGATCATCCCCTGGAAGCGCTTGAGCGTGGATGCGTAGAACGCCTCCACAGGGAACAGCATCTTGCCGTCGTCGCAGACGAGGGCGTTGAACCAGGCCCAGACGTCGGGGTTGTCGCGGACGAACTGCACCAGCGCCGCGGCGTACCCGTGCGCGTAGGCGCCTTCGGACGAGCGGTCGTGATCGAGGCCGCTGGTGTAGTGCATGAGCGCCACGACGCGGCGCCAGAAATGCTCGGCCAGGCGGCGGCCGGCGAGTGACTTGTCGAGCTTGATGACCTGCAGGTTGCAGCAGGACTCGGACAGGCGGTTCTTGGCGGCGAAGTCGGTGCGCGTCGCCCAGACCACGGCAAGCGAGTAGGGTCCGATCTTCACCGACCATGGGATGACGAGCTCGCCGGCGAGCGGCGGCGGCATGCGGCCGGCGATGGCGGCGGCGCGAAGGCTGCGTGCGGCGCGGTACGCGAGCGTAGGCCGTTGCATGAGCGGTACTCCGAAAAGCGGTTGCGGGTTGCGTGCGGGCCGGGGGAAGAGCGCTGCCGCCAGAGGCAAGTCCTTGTTCGTCTAGGACTTTTCGAACGGGGCGGGCGGCCCGGTGATCTATTCTGCCGCAAGTCCGGATTTCTCTCCCGGCGCCGGGTCGCACGTCCGGACGGCCGCCGGACGCGTATCTTGCAGGGATTAAGTCACACGGGGACGCACCATGGACCGCCGCAGTGCACTGAAGACGTTGTTCGCAGGCAGCGCCGCCGCCGCGCTCGCCGCCTGTCGCAGCGAAGCGCAGACGCTCGCCGCGCCGAAAGGCGTCGAGACGCTGCAAGCGAACTGGAAATCATTTCTGCCGCCGGGGGCGCAGGTGCCCTCGCCTGCCGAGCCGCTCAAGCTCGCGGACGCGGAGTGGCGCAAGCGCCTGGACAAGCCGCAGTACTACGTGCTGCGCGAAGAAGGCACCGAGCGACCGGGGTCGAGCCCGCTCAACGACGAGAAGCGCGCCGGCGTCTTCGCCTGCGCCGGGTGCGGCCTGCCGCTCTTCACCTCGGCGATGAAGTACGACAGCGGCACCGGCTGGCCGAGCTTCTTCACCACCATCCCCGGCGTGTTCGGCACCAAGCGCGACTTCAAGTTGGTGCTGCCGCGCACGGAGTACCACTGCACCCGTTGCGGCGGCCACCACGGCCATGTGTTCGACGACGGCCCCGCGCCGACCGGCCAGCGGTGGTGCAACAACGGCGTCGCGTTGCGCTTCCTGCCGCAGGCCGGCTGATCGGCGCGGGCGCGGCTCAGGCGGGACGCAGCGGTGCCGGCCGACGCGCCACGTAGGCCAGGACGGCGGCCACCGGCAGCAGCGCACCGCCGACCATGCGCAGCGTGCTCTCGGTGACGCCCACCAGCGGCGCGACGAGGCTTGCGTCGGCGAGCAGGACGGCGCCGGCCACTGCGCAGAGGATCGCATCGGCGAGCAGCAGGCGGCGCATGAGGGGTGACGACAGGTTCATGGTGGCACTCCTTTCGGATCGTTGGCGGCTTCCGGCACCCGTGCCGTGAAGCCATGACCGCGATGCTGCGCGGGACGCGGCATGCGGTCGATGACCTCGCAGGTAATGGAAGCGCTGCGGCGCTGCGCTATCGTTGCGCCATGAGCGCCGTCCTTGCCAGCACCTTTGGCGAGCAGCTCCGCGCGTGGCGCCAGCGCCGGCGCATGAGCCAGCTCGACCTGGCCGCCGAGGCCGACACCTCGACGCGGCACTTGAGCTTTCTCGAAACCGGCCGGGCGACGCCGAGCCGCGAGATGGTGCTGCGCCTCGCCGAGCGCTTGGACGTGCCGCTGCGGGAACGCAATGCGCTGCTCGTCGCCGCGGGCTACGCCCCGATGTATGCGCAGCGGCCGCTCGCCGACCCGTCGATGGCCGAAGCCCGGCACGCGGTGGAGCTCGTGCTCGCCGGCCACGAGCCGTATCCGGCGTTGGCGGTCGATCGTTCGTGGACGCTGATCCTCGCCAATCGCGCGGTCGCCCCGCTGCTCGCCGGCGTCGATCCGGCATTGCTCGAGCCGCCGGTCAACGTCCTGCGGCTGAGCCTGCATCCGCGCGGTCTGGCGCCGCGCATCGCCAACCTCGGCGCATGGCGCGCGCACCTGCTCGCGCGCCTGCGCCGCGACCGCGCGGTGGGCGGCGATGCGCGGATCGGCGCGTTGCTGGAGGAACTGCGCGGCTATCCCGGCGATGCGGCGCCGCACGACGAGCAGGACACGCCGGGCGTCGCGGTGCCCTTCGTGCTCCGGACCGACCGCGGCCTGCTCTCGTTCATCAGCACCATCACGGTCTTCGGGACGCCCCTGGACGTCACCCTGTCGGAGCTCGCGATCGAGTCGTTCTTCCCCGCCGACGCGGCGACCGCGGAACGACTGCGCGAAGGGGCCTAGCGGCGCATCGCGCGACGGGGCTTCCCGACAGCCTGTTAGCATGTCGGCCGCCGAACGCCTCCGCTGAACACCGTGCTCCTGATCCGCCCCTGCCGTCCGGACGACTTCGACGCCATCCACGCCATCATCAACGACGCCGCGCAGGCCTATCGCGGCGTCATTCCCGCGGACCGGTGGCACGACCCCTACATGACGCGCGAGGCGCTCGCGGCGGAGATCGCCGACGGCGTGGCGTTCTCCGGCGCCGAGGTCGACGGCGCCCTCGCGGGTGTGATGGGCATCCAGGACCGCGGCGAGGTCGCGCTGGTGCGCCACGCCTACGTGCGCACCGCCGTGCGCCGGGGCGGCATCGGGTCCGCGTTGCTCGCCCACGTCGAAGGGCTCGCCGGCAAGCCGATCCTCATCGGCACCTGGGCCGCCGCCGACTGGGCGATCCGGTTCTACGAGAAGCACGGCTATCGCCAGGTGACGCCGGCGGAAAAGGACGTGCTGCTCCCGCGCTACTGGCGCATCCCGGCGCGCCAGGTGGAGACGTCGGTCGTGCTCGCGAGTCCCTCGTACCGATGAAGTCGGCCGCCGCCGGGACGCTGACGCGGCGGGACGTGTGGGTCGGCATGCTGCTGTATCCCGCGCACACCCTGCCCACTGCGGCCGGCCCGGTGCTCGTTTCCGTCGGCCTCGCCCTGCACGACGGCGTGTTCGTCCCATGGGCGGCGCTCGCCGCGTTCGCATCGGGCTGGCTGGTGCAGCTCGGTGGCGTGTTCACCGACAACTACCAGAACCTCTCGCGCCACCCGGACGACGAGGAGCACGCCGACTTCGTGCAGGCGGTGGCGACCGGCCTCATCTCGCTGGCGGAGATCCGCCGCGCCATCCATGCGTGCTATGCCGCCGCCATTCTCATCGGCCTCACGCTGGTGCCGGCGGGCGGCGTGCCCATCCTCGTCATCGGCGGCGTCGCGATCATCGCGAGCCTCGCCTACTCCGCCGGGCCGTTCCCGCTCGGCGACCGGGCGCTCGGCGACCCGCTGTTCTTCCTGTGCTTCGGGCCGCTCTCGGTGCTGGGCGGCTATTACGCGCAGGCGGCGGTGGCGGCCGGGGGGACGTTCCCGCTGTGGCCGCCGGCCGGCGCCCTGCCGCTCGAGGCGCTCGTCGCCGGCCTCGCCTTCGGCGCGCTCATCACCAACATCCTCGTCATCGACAACATCCGCGACCTCGACTACGACCGCTCGAAGAACGAGTGGACCATCGCCGTGCTCATCGGTCCGACGTGGAGCCGCGTCGAGTTCGTCGCGCTCTATCTCTTCGCCTACGCGGTGCCGCTGTGGTTTCTCGCTCGCGGCTGGGGGCCGGCGGTGCTGCTGCCCTGGCTCACCGCGCCGCTGGCCGTCGTCGTGGCGCGCCGCGTGATCGGTGCGCCAAGCCGGGAGGCGATGATGCCGCTCACGCCCCAGGCCGGGGTGGTGATGCTCGCGTACGCGGTGCTGCTCGCCATCGGCCTCGGATGGGGGCGCCCGTGAGCGCGGGCATCCTCGGCCTCATGGTCGTCAACACGCTGCTGCCGCTGCTCGCGCTCTGGTGGCTGATCGCGCCGCAGCGCGCCGGACGGCTCGAGTGGGCGGCGAAGACGCTCCTCATCCTCGCGTATCTGTTCTGCGTGACCTACGCGAGCGTCTGGCTGGTGCCCTCGGTGTATGCGCCGTCCGCGTACTTCGTGCTGTACGTCATTGCCGTGGGGCTCTCGTGGCTCAGCGTGCGCCAGCGGCCGTGGCCGCTTGCCTCCGGCGGGGCCCGCGCGCGCGTCGGCCTGTATCTCGCGTTCGCCGTGGTGTTCGTCGGCATCGGCCTGTACGGCCGGGCGGGGCGGGAGGCGCCGGACGCGGACACCATCGCGCTCGACTTCCCGCTGCGAGACGGGCGCTTCTACGTCGCGAGCGGTGGTTCCAATCGCGCGGTCAACTATCACTTCGACGCGCCGCAGCGCTATCGCGGGCAGTCGCTCGGCCTCGACATCGTCGCCTTCGATCGGCTGGGACAGCGCGCGGCGGGGCTGAAGCCCGCCGACCCCGAGGCCTACACGGTGTTCGGTCTGCCGGTGTACGCGCCGTGCGACGGGCGGGTGAAGCACGTCGTCGACGGACTCCCCAACCAGTCGCCGCCGGATGCCGACGCGGCCCATCTCGCCGGCAACCACGTCGTGCTGGCCTGCGGGGCGGCGGAAATCGTGCTCGCGCACCTGCGCGAGCGATCGATCGAGGTGAAGGCGGGCGACCTCGTGCAGCGCGGCCAGCGCCTCGGCGCCGTCGGCAATTCGGGCAACAGCAGCGAACCGCACCTGCACCTCCACGCCCAGCGCGCAGGCGACGGCGATCCGCTGCTCGACCGCGAGCCCCTCGCCATGACCTTCGGCGGCCGCAGCCTCTCCCGTGGCATCGTGCGGCTGGAGGCGCAGTGACCCGGCGCGTCTGGTTCCCGCTCGCCGGCCTCGTCACGTCGGCAGCGATCCTCGCGTGCGGGCACGTCTTCGCGCGCCTCGCGTTTTCCAACGGCGTCAACGTCCTCACCGCCGCGACCACGCGCTCGGTCTTCACCGCCGTCGTGCTGCTCGCGATGCTGCGCCTGCGCGGCACGCGGATCTTCCCGGTGTCGCGCGAGGCCAAGCTCGCGCTGGTGCTCGGCTTCTTCGTCGCCGGTCAGACCGCGCTGGTGCAGGCGGCGGTGCTGCTCATGCCGGTGACGCTCGCCATCCTCGTGTTCTACACGTTCCCGTTCTTCACCGGCGTGGCGAGCAGCGCGCTCGGCACCGATCGCCTCACCTGGACCACGTTCCTGGCGCTGGTGCTCGCGCTGATCGGGCTCGCGCTCGTGCTCGGCATCGGACGCCAGCCGGTCAACGTGCTCGGAGTCGTCGCCGGACTCGGCGCGGCGCTGTGCTTCACCGGCGCGCTCGTGCTCACGCCGCGCTTCGCCCCCACGCTCGACGGACCGCTGCGCACCTTCATGATGATCAGCATGGCGGCAGCGATCTTCGTCGGTGCCTCCGCCGCGACACAGGACTTCCACCTGCCCACCGAGCGCCTCGGGCAGATCGGCCTCGCGGGATTGGTGGTGTGCTACTCGGCGGGCATCATCCTGCTGTTCCTGCTGCTGCCGCTGCTCGGCCCGGCGCAGAGCGCGGTGATCCTCAACACCGAGCCGGTGTTCGTCGCGCTGATCGCATGGGCCGCGCTCGGCGAGGGGCTCTCGGCGGTGCAGCTCCTCGGCGCGGCGATCGTGGTCGGCGCGGTGATGGGCTACCAGCTCGCCAAGGCGCGGCAGGCGCAGCGGCCGAAGTAGCGCGCGGGCGTCACCCGGGCTTGCCGTAGGTCGCCCGCAGCATCTCCAGCGTCGCCTCGACATGCGGCGGTGCGACGCGGCGATCGCGCAGCACCCACGGCAGGCCGCCGAGCGCGGCGAGCGCGGCCGGCCACAGCGCCGGTTCGCGCGCCGCGGCGCGCAGCGCCTCGCGCGTGTCGCGCCACGCGCCGCGCGGCGCGCGACGCAGCCATGCGCACCAGAGCGCGTTGCGCAGCAGCAGTCGGCGGCGGGCGATCGGGTCGCGGCGCGGCGAGGGCCGGTGGTGGACGGTGACCGACGGCACGTACGCCATGGTCCAGCCGGCCGCGGCGAGATCGATGGCGAGCAGCGCCTCCTCGCGGCCGAGGAAGAGCCGCGGCTCGTACCCACCGACGCCCAGGAACGCGGCGCGGCGCATCATGCACGCGCCGGCCATCACGCCGAGGATCTCCCAGCCCGGCACGCCGCTACGGTTCGGCAGCGGACTCGCCGCCATCGCCGCGCAGGTGGGATCCTCGCGCCCGTCCGGCTCGACGAGCACTCGCGCGGTGATCGCGGCGAGGCGCGGGTGCGCGTCGAGCACGTCGGCCGCACGTTGCAGCGCGCCCGGCGCCCACCAGGTGTCGTCGTCGGCGAAGGCGACATAAGGCGCGGCGATGCACTGCGCGGCAGCGTTGCGCGCGGCTGCGCCGATGTTGCACGCGAGGCGCAGCACGCGCGCACGCGGGAACGCCGCGGCGAGGGCGGCGGCACTGCCGTCGGACGACGCGTTGTCCACCACCACGATCGCCGCTTCGTCGACCACGGCGGCGATCCGCGCGACGGTATCGAGGACCTCCCTGCGACGGTTGTACGTGAGCACCGCCACGCCGTAGCGCGACGCGGTCACGCCTTCACGCTCCAGTAGGCTTCCGGCGCGAGCGCGTCGCGATGGCCGAGACGCTGCGGCGTGCGCAGGCCGCGCAGTTGCGAGCGATAGCACGCCATGGCGGCGCGCTTGCGCTTGAGCGACGCCGGCGCCGTCGTCTGCGTCCCGGCGCGAACGACGAACCCGCGGCGGCGCAGCGCATCCACGCGCTCCTCGACCGCGTCCTCGAGGGATCGATAGAGCGCGTCCTCGTAGGCGTACCAGGCGGTCTCGGGATGCAGCGCGACCAGCGACAGCGCCGCCTCCGAGACGAGCGCATGGTCGGAGTGGAAGAGCCCGAGCGGAAAGCACACTTGTCCCGGCCGCTCGCGTACGACGTACGCGCCGAGCGCCACCGCGATCTCGCGCGCGCTGGGCGGCTCCCCGTACTGACGGTCCCGGAAGGGCAGCCAGGCGCCGCGCACGCCCAAGCGGGCGAAGGCGCAACGGTCCTCCTCCCGCCGGCGCGGCATCACCTCGCCGCTGGTGCGAAAGCCGCAGTCGCGGTCCCAGGACGTGAGCGGGGCGCCGGGCGGCGGGTTGCCGGCGAACACGGTGACCACCAGCGCGTCGTTCGCCTGCAGCGACAGCCGCTCGCCGCAGGCGAGCACGGCATCGTCGCAATGCGGGGAGACGGCGAGCATCAGGCGCGGGCCTCGACGAACAGCGACTCCCGCGGCCGGTTGTCGAGCGCGACGATGTCGGCTCGGCCGCTCGCCGACGCGCCGAAGGCGCAGCGGCGCACGTCGTGAAAGCCGGCTGCCTCCAGCACCTCCCGCGCATAGCCGAAGGTGAACGGCGTGCGCACCGAGCCGTACCAGATGATCTGCGTGACGAGCTTCGCGCCGATGTCGCGCGCATCGCTGTCGGGCACGTAGAAGTACGCGGCGTCGCCGCGGCGATAGGCGTCGATCGCCCGGTCGAGGTCGGGGACCCCGATCCGCAGGAGCCCGCCGGGCACCAGCACCCGGCGCAGCTCGGCGACGGCGTGCGGGATCTCGTCCCAGCCGAGGTCCTGCAGCCCGTGCATTGCGACGGCGTGGGTCATGCAGGCGTCGGGCAACGGCAGGCCTTCGCGGATGTCGCACACGAGCTGTACGCCCGCGGCGGGATGGCGGTCGGAGTTGAGCCAGCCGGGGGCGGGATGTGGGCCGCAGCCCCAGTTGAGCCGAGTGGGGGTCGGGGGCGGAGCAGACACTGCCGGGCACGCTCAGCAATCGGCGTGCCCAGCAGGGCCGGGCGGCGCGGGCGGCTACGCGGCGGCCGGCGTCGCCCGGACGATGCGCGGCTCGCGGATGGGCAGGTTGATCAGCGCGGCGAACACCGCGAGCGCGATGTCCGCGTACCACATCCAGTCGTAGTGGCCGGTCGCCTCGAATGCGAGGCCCCCGAGCCACGCGCCGAAGAAGCCGCCCACCTGGTGTGCGAACAGGGTGATGCCGAACAGCGTCGCGAGGTAGCGGGTGCCGAACAGCTTGCCGACCAGCCCGGCCGTCGGCGGCACCGTCGCGAGATACGTGAGGCCCATCCACACCGAGAACGCGAGGATGGTGAACTCGGTCTTCGGCGCGACCAGGAAGACCGCCACGCCGACGCCGCGCGACGCGTACAGCAGCGCCAGGATGACCTTCATCGGCCAGCGCTGCACCGCCATGCCGGCCAGGATGCTGCCGGCGATGTTGAAGAGGCCGATGATCGCGATGGAGGTGCCGGCCAGGGTCGGCGACAGGCCGCACAGCTCGATCACGCCCGGCATGTGCGTGATGAGGAAGGCGATGTGGAAGCCGCAGACGAAGAAGCCGCCCATCAGGTACCAGTAGCTCGGGCTGCGCATCGCGTCGCGCAGCGCCTCGCGCATGCCCGGCCCCGGGGCGGCCGCTTTCGCGGCGGCGGGCCGGGGCGGCGTCCGGAAGAAGAGCGCGAGCGGCAGCGTGAGCAGCGCGACCGCGGCGAGGCCGTACATGGCGTTGACCCAGCCCCAGCCGGCGATGCCGACGGCGACGATGGGCGCGAAGATGAGCTGACCGGTAGAGCCGCCGGCGTTCACGATGCCGGTGGCGAGGCCCCGCTTCTCCGGCGGGATGCGCTGGCCGATGGTGCCGAGCAGGGTCGACATGCTGCCCGCCGCCGCGCCCGCGGCGACCACGATCCCCAGCGAGAACACCAGCCCCGGTCCGCTCGTCGTGTAGGGGATCAGGGCGGTGCCCGCCGCCAGCAGCAGGCCGCCGAAGACGATCACGGCGGCCGCACCGTAGCGGTCGGCCATGGCGCCGAACACCGGCTGCCACGCGCCCCACATCAGCTGGCTTACCGCCGCCGCGAAGCTGATGGTGGCGATGCCGAGGCCGGTCGAGGTGTTGATCGGCGACAGGAACAGCCCGACGGAGGCGCGCGAGCCGAACGTGATGGCGAGCACCGCGCAGGCGGCGGCCACGAGGATCCACATCGCGGCGGTGCTCGATCGTGCAGGAGCGTTCATGCGGGCATTCTGCGGGGTCAGGGCGCCGATGATACGCGCTGGCGACTGACCGATGGCTGACGCCGGGCGGTGCGCTCAGACCTCGAAGCCGCGGGCACGCCGGGCCGCGCGGGAGGCCTCCCCGGTCAGCGCCGCGGCGAGCCAGCGGGCGGCGGCCGGCGACTGCGCGCGCGCCGCGACGGCGACCGAGTAGGTGGTGGCGAGCTCGAAGCCCGGCGGTAGCGGCCCGACGAGCTCGATGCCGGGCTCGTCGGCGATCTCGGTGATCTGCGTGCAGCCGATCGCGGTGCGCGCGTTGGACCCGGCCAGCGCGTGCATCGCGACGTGGCCGCGCGGATGGGGCCGCAGCCGGTCGGCAAGCGCGTCGCGCAGGCCGAGCTTCTCGATCACGCCGGCGAAGTGAATGCCCGCCGTCGCCTTGGCGGGGTCGGCGAGGAAGATCTCGTCCGCCGCGCGCAGCGCCGCGGCGAGCGCGGGGCCGTCCTGGATCGCCGGGTGCGGGTCGCCCTTGCGTACCGCGATGCCGGTGCGCACCACCCCGAGCGGTCCGCCGGCGTCCCGGAGAACGAGCCCCTCCGCGGCCAGCGCCTCGATCTGCGCGGCGGTGAGGATGAGCAGGTCGCACGGCTCGCCGGCGAGAAAACGTTCGCGCATCGCACCGACGGCGCCGAAAGTGCCCTCGAGCGTGGCGTCGGTGGCCTGCTTGAGCACCGCCGCGAAGCCGGTCGCGATGCCCTGCGCCGCGCCGGCGCTCAACAGCCTGATCGAACCCGCCACGTCAGTCCACCTTCGCTCCGGAGATGCGCACCACGTCCGCCCACTTGCGGATGTCCTCGCGCAGGTAGGCATCGAACTGCGACGGCGTCATCACCATCGGCTCGGCGCCCTGCTTCGCCCACTGCTCCTTCACGTCCGCGGAGGCGACGATCTTCGACACCGCCGCGTTCAGCTTGTCGATGACCGGCTTCGGCGTGCCGGCGGGCGCCATGAGGCCGAGCCAGATCGTCGCCTCGTAGCCGGGCACGCCGGCTTCGGCCACGGTCGGCACCTCGGGCAGCACCGGCGAGCGCTTGGTGCCGGTGGTGCCGAGCGCCTTCACCTTGCCCGCGCGCACGTTCTGCGCCATGGTGGGAATGGCGTCGAACATCATGTGCACCTGCCCGCCGAGAATGTCGTTGCGTGCGCCGGAGCTCCCCTTGTACGGAACGTGCACGATGTCCACGCCCGCGGTCGCCTTGAACAGTTCGCCGGCCATGTGATACGGCGTGCCCGGTCCCGACGAGGCGTAGTTCAGGCCCTTGGGCTTGGCCTTGGCGAGATCGATGAACTCGCGCAGGTTGTTCACCGGCACGGACGGGTGGATCACCATCACCAGGTCCGAGTAGTTCACCGGCGCCACCGGCACGAAGTCGCGCATCAGCTGGTACGGCTTCCGGGGGATGAGGGACTCGTTGGTGGTGTGGGTGTTCGACATCATCAACAGCGTGTAGCCGTCGGCAGGCGACTTCGCGACCGCCTCGGTGCCGATCACCGAGCCCGCACCGGGTCGGTTCTCGACCAAGAACGACTGGCCGAGCGTCTCCTGCAGGCGCTGACCCAGGAAGCGTGCGTAGACGTCGGCGGGGCCGCCGGCGGCGAACGGCACGATGATCTTGACCGGCCGCTGCGGCCACGCGTCCTGGGCGAAGACGGCGGGCGAGGGCGCGAGGAGCGGCGCGGCGAGCGCGCACGCGGCGAGGAGACGGCGCATCGGAGATCCTCCTTGAGGGGTGTCCGCCGTCTGTCATGCGGCGGATCGTCCCGCAGTTGTATCACGGTGTTTCGCCGCGTGTCGGTGGCGGAACTTTTGGCGCGGCCGGGACTCCATCGCGGACGAACATCACCGCGGGAAAACACCGGCATGGATCAGCGCGAGCAGCAGGCCATCCTCACCATCGCCCTCATGGCGGCGTTCGCCGACGGGGCCAAGGACGAGCGCGAGCGCACCGCGATCAAGCGCATCGCCGAGGGCCTGGGACGCGAGGCGGGGCTCGACGTGCCGGGCATCTACCAGGACGTGCTGCTGAAACGGCGCTCGCTCGACGACGCGGCGGGTGCGCTCCAGAGCGGCGAGACGCGGCAGCTCGCCTACGAAATGGCGGTGTGCGTGTGCGATGCCGACGACGTGCAGAGCGACGGGGAGCGCGCGTTCCTCGACGGGCTGCGACGCACGCTGAACCTGGATGCCGGCGCCGCGGCCGCCTTCACCCGGCAGGCCGACGAGATCGCCGCGACGCCGATCGGCGGGACCGCGGCCGGCGCGGCGCCGCGGCCCGCGCCCGACGGCCGACTGGTCGCCGCCCAGGCGCCGGACAGCGCGGCGCTGGACAAGTCCATCCTGAACTACTCGATCCTCAACGGCGCGCTCGAGCTGCTGCCGCAGTCGCTCGCGTCGATGGCGATCATCCCGCTGCAGATGAAGATGGTCTACGCCGTCGGCAAGGCGCACGGGTACGAGCTCGACCGCGGCCACATCCGCGACTTCCTCGCCACGCTGGGCGTGGGGCTCACTTCGCAGTACGTCGAGGAGATCGGCCGCAAGCTGATCGGCGGACTGCTGAAGAAGGTCGGCGGGGGCATGCTCGGCGGCATGGGGCGGGCGGCCACGGGCGCCGCGTTCTCGTTCGCCACCACGTACGCCCTCGGGCACGTCGCCAAGCGCTACTACGCGAGCGGCCGCACCATCTCGATGGAGCAGCTCAAGGAGACCTTCGCGTCGCTCGTCGGCGAGGCGAAGGCGCTGCAGCCTCGCTACGCCGGCGAGATCGAGCAGAAGGCGCGCACCATCGACATGGCGCAGCTCGCCGCGCTGGTCAAGAGCCAGCCGGTCTAGTATCCCCCGCCGGGGGGCGGGGGATACTGCACCACCTTCGCGGCGCGGCGCTCCAGGGCGTCGCGGTAGCGGACGCGTCGTTCCTGCTGTGGCGTGACGAGTGGATAGTGCCGCGCCGCCTCCAGCGAGTGCTGCATGTGCCAGCAGTCGCGGTCGTTGGTGACCCACAGGGACGGGTCGTAGCGCCGCAGGTCGATGGCGCCGGAATAGGCGCGCAGCGTCTTCTGGCCGCGCTTGTTGGCGTACTCGTGGAAGTACGTCATCGCGAGCTCCCGGAGACTGCGGTACACCGGGTCGCGCCAGCGCAGCACCGGGCCGTTGGTCTTGGAGATGGCGCCCCAGCAGCCGTCGCGCCGGAACAGCGTGATCACGTGCGCCCAGTCGTACACGGCGTGCAGGTACATGACCAGCGGCGGCTCGCCGTTCACCCACAGCGCGCACGCGGCGAGCATCGCCCCTTCGATGCAGTGGGCGTGGCGCTCGCGCAGCACGCCGCGGACCGAGAGGATCGTCTCGCCGCCCTGCTCGTGGTTGATCGACAGGCGGTTGGCCACGAAGTCCTGGATCCGCTCCGGCGTCGAGAGGCGCTTCAGCAGCAGGTACTCGGACCGGCTGAGGCCGAGGTCCTCGCGGGTCGCCATGCGGCGCGTGGCGAAGCGGCGGGCGGCGGTGCGGGGCAGGGGCATCGGGCTCATCCTCGTGCGGCGACGCGCAGGATATCGCGCCACCACGATTCGGTCGGAAACGCTTCCGCCGCGAAATCGGCGAACGCGCGCACCTTCGCGGTGAGATAGCGGTTGCCGGGATACACGACCGACACCGGCGGGCCCGGCGGGGTCCAGCCGGTGAGGACGGGCACGAGGGTGCCGGCCATCACCGGTCCGTGCGCCACGCTGGAGAAGACGTGCGCGATGCCGAGCCCGGCGAGCGCGGCGTCGATGGCGGCCTCCATGCTGCTGAAGGCCACGCGGTGGCGCGGCGTGACGCGGATCGCGTCGCCCGCCTGATCGAAGAGCCACGTGGCCGGCTGACCCGTGTCCGCATCGAGGCAGCCGATGCAGTCGTGCCGCTCCAGCTCGACCGGTTCCCCGGGAACGCCACGGCGCGCGAGGTAGTCGGGCGCAGCGACCGTCACCAGGCGCGCGGTGCCGATGCGCCGCGCAACCAGGTCGCCCTCGTCCACCGCCGCCGCGCGCACGGCGCAATCGAGCCCTTCGCGTACCAGGTCGGGACGGCCCTCGTGCAGCACCAGCTCCAGCGTGAGCTCGGGATGCAGCGCCATCAGCTGCGGAAGCTGCGGGACCAGTACCCGATGCGCGAAGGCCGCGGGCATCGCCGCGCGCAGCCGGCCGCGCGCCTGCGCGCGTCGCCCGCTCACCGCGTCCTGCGCCTCGGCGACCTCGTCGAGGATGCGCAGCGCGCGCGCGTAGAACGCGCGGCCGTCCTCGGTCAGCGCGAGCCGACGGGTCGTGCGCGTGAGCAGGCGCGTGGCGAGGTGACGCTCGAGCTGCGCGACGCGCGTGGTGACGATGGGCCGCGACACGTCCATGCGCTCCGCCGCCCGGGCGAAGCTGCCGGCGTCGACGACGGCGACGAAGGCGCGCGTGGCCTCGAGGAAGTCCATTGTTAATGATTCCGGAACGCTCGTGTCGGTGGCGCAGAGTTTATTCCCTCGAGCGCGGGTAATAAAGTGGCCCAACATCGAAGGAGGCGACCATGGACGATCGGGACGGCTGGATCTGGTACGACGGGCGGCTGGTGCCGTGGCGCGCGGCGACCACGCACGTGCTCACCCACTCTCTGCACTACGGGCTCGCGGTGTTCGAAGGCATCCGCGCCTACGCCACGCCGCGCGGGCCGGCGCTGTTCCGCCTCGACGAGCACCTCGCGCGGCTGTACGGCTCCGCGCACGTCTACGCGATGCCGCTGCCCTTCGACCGCGACACGGTGCGTGCCGCATGCATCGAGGTGGTCCGCGCGAACGGGCTCCCCGATGGCTATCTGCGCCCGATCGCCTTCTACGGCCCGGAGAAGGTGGGCGTGTCGCCGCGCGGCGCGCGGGTGCACGTCGCGGTCGCCGCCTGGCCGTGGGGCGCGTACCTTGGCGAGGAGGCACTGGAGCGCGGCATCCGCGTGAAGGTCTCGTCGTACACCCGACACCACGTGAACGCCACGCTGCCGCGCGCGAAGCTCGCCGCGACCTACGCCAACTCGATTCTCGCCAACCAGGAGGCGCAGGCCGAAGGCTACGACGAGGCGCTGCTGCTGGACGTCGACGGGTTCGTCGCGGAAGGCTCGGGGGAGAACCTGTTCGTGGTGAAGCGCGGCACGGTGTACGAGCCGGAGCTCACCTCCGCGCTGGCCGGCATCACGCGCGACACGGTGCACGCGCTGGCCGCCGACCTCGGGCTGCGCGTGAGCGCGAAGCGCATCACCCGCGACGACGTCTATCTCGCCGACGAGGCGTTCTTCTGCGGCACGGCGGCGGAGATCACGCCGATCCGCGAGCTCGACCGGCGCACCATTGGCGATGGCCGGCGCGGTCCGGTGACGGCGGCGCTGCAGCGCGCGTATTTCGAGGCCGCGGGCGGCGCCGACGTGCGCCACGCGGGCTGGCTCACGCCGGTGTGAGCGGGGCGGGGCGGTAGAATGCGCGTCCGCCTTCCGCCGCGGCGCGCCCTGGGTGCGCGCCCTCCGCCTCCCCGTGCGCAAGTCCATCCTCGCCGAGATCGTGCGTCTCGGCTGGCCGGTGTTCATCGCCCAGTTCGCCGTCATGGCGAACGGGCTGATCGACACCGTCATGGCGGGCCGCTACGGCACGGAGGATCTCGCCGCGGTCGGCATCGGCGCGAGCATCTACGCGACGCTCTTCATCACGCTGATGGGCGTGCTCTTCGCCGTGACGCCGATCGCCGCCCAGCTCTACGGGGCCGGACGCCATCACGCCATCGGCGAGGAGGTGCGGCAGAGCGCCTGGCTCGCGCTCGCCCTCGCGCTCGTCTCGTTCCTCGCGCTGCGCTTTCCCGAGCCGCTGCTCGCGCTGACGCAGCTCGCTCCGCCGGTGGAGGCGAAGGTGCGCGCGTACCTGAACGCGATCTCCTGGGCGGTGCCGGCCGCACTGCTCTTCCGCGTCTTCCAGAGCTTCGCGACCGCGGTGGCGCGGCCGCGCATCGTGATGACGCTGAACCTCGTCGGCCTCGGCCTCAAGGTCCCCCTCAACGCCGCGTTCATGTACGGCTGGGCCGGCCTGCCGGCGCTCGGTGCGCCCGGCTGTGCGGTGGCCACCGCGGTGATCGCGTGGCTGTCGGTCGTCGCCGGCTGGCTGTACTGCGCCCGCGAGGCGGAGCTGCGGCGCTTCGGCGTCTTCGAGCGGTGGTCGTGGCCGCGCGCGCGTGCGCAGTGGCAGCTCGTCGCACTCGGCCTGCCGATCGGCTTCACGGTGCTGGTGGACGTCACCGCGTTCACGTTCATGGCGCTGTTCGTCGCGCGCTTCGGCGCGCAGTACTCGGGTGCGCACCAGATCGCCGCCAACGTCGCGGCGCTGTCGTTCATGCTGCCGCTCGCGCTCGGCCACGCGACCAGCGTGCTCGTCGGACACGCCATCGGTGCCGGCGATCCGCGGCGCGCGCGCGCCACCGGCCTCGTGGGCATCCGTCTCGGCGTGGCGCTCTCGCTGGGCATCGCGGCCATGATCTTCGCGGGCGCGGCCGCCCTCGCGTCGCTCTACTCCGCGGACGCCGACGTGCGGCGCATCGGCGCGGGCCTGCTCGCGCTGGTTGCGCTCTATCACGTCGTCGATGCCGAGCAGGCGGTCGCCGTGAACGTCGTGCGCGCGTACAAGAAGACCGCGGTGCCGATGCTCATCTACGCGATCGCGTTGTGGGGGCTCGGGCTCGGCGGCGGCTATGCGATCGGCATCGCCGGATGGCTCGGCGAGCCGCTGCGCGCGGCCGGGTTCTGGATGGGCGCGATCTTCGGCATGACGCTCACTGCCATCGCAGTGACCCTCTACTTCCTGCAGGTGAGCCGTCGCGCGGTGGAGGAAGCAGAACGTGCTCGCTCGGGCGCGCTCGCCGGTTCCCCGTTGCCGAACGTCGTCGCGCACCGACGCCCGGGTTAGCCCGAAAGTGCTAGGCCGAGTGCGATATGGTGCCGGGGTCTCGCGACGTCGATACTGTCAGCGCGTTTAGGCTCCCCGACCGAAGCGCGCTCGCGCTCCTCTTAGCTTCGGTCGAATATGGCCCGGCATCCAAAACCTCCTTGGAGCCGGGCATTTTTTTGTCGGCGTCTGCGACGCCGACAAACCATGCCCGGTCGCCGGGCGCTGATGTGGACACCCCCACCCCCGGCCCTCCCCCTCTGCGGGGGGAGGCTTGTGGACGACACCCCCACCCCCGGCCCTCCCCCTCTGCGGGGGGAGGGGGTTGTCTATTCTTGCCACAGGCTCTCGACCCCGTGCCCTTGCCGCAGGCTCGACGCCCGTGCTCCAAACGTCCCTGTGTGGGGAGTGTCTATTCTGCAGTGGCCCGGTCGTGCCGGTTCAGGCCCTTTTCCTGAAGCTTGTACTTGATCAGGGCGCGCAGCTTCGCGGGCATCACGGGCTTCTGGAGGACGTGCGCGTCGAGCGACTTCGCATCCTCGATGTGCGACGCGAGCGTGCTCGCGGTGACGATGATCGCCGGCACTTCTCCGGCGTAGCGCCTGCGCACCGCGCGGATCGCATCCGCGCCGCTCAGGCCGTCGCGGAGGCGGTAGTCGGCGATCACGAGATCGGGTGCGCGACGCTCCGATGCGAGCCGCGCGTCCAGCTCTTCGCAGCCGCTCGCCGCCAGCACGCGCGCGCCCCAGCCCTCCAGCAGCACGCGCATGCCCTGCAGCACGTCCGATTCGTCCTCGACCACCGCGATGCAGGCGCCGCGGAAATCCGGCGCTACGACGAGGGACGCGACCGTCGCCTCATCGGCGTTACCGGGCGCGGTGGCACGCGGCAGCGTCACGGCGAAGCAGGAGCCGCGTCCCGGTTCGCTCCGCACTTGCAGGGGCGCATCGAGAAGCTGCGCGAGCCGGCGCACGATGGACAGGCCGAGGCCCAGCCCCTTGCGGCTGTTCCGCTCGGCGTTGGCGACCTGGTAGAACTCCTCGAAAATGCGCTCGCGCTCCTGGGGCGCGATGCCGACGCCCGTGTCCCACACCTGCAGCAGCACGCGGCGCCCGCGCCGGCGCGCCGCCACGAGCACGCCCCCCGTCGGCGTATAGCGCAATGCGTTCGTGATCAGATTGCGCAGGATGCGCTCGACCAGCAACGGATCGCTCCGCAGGTGCAGCGACGACGGACGCACGCGCAGCGCGAGGCCCCGTTCGTCGGCTTCGGGGGCGAAATCGGCGCGCAGCCGCTCCAGCAGCGGCCCCAGCGGAAACGTCGCGACGTTGGCGCGGATCGCGCCGGCGTCGATCTGCGAGATGTCGAGCAGCGCGTCGAACAGCCCTTCGAGCGCGGCAACCGAGGTGTTGATGCTGTCCACCACCTGGACCACCTGCGGATCCCGCACCTTGCCGGAGAGCGCGGCCGCGAACAGCCCGAGCGCGTGCAGCGGCTGACGGAGGTCGTGGCTCGCCGCGGCGAAGAACTGGGTCTTGGAGCGGTCCGCGATCTCGGCGTCGGCGCGCGCGCGTTCCGCCGCCGTGCGCGCGCGCTCCAGCTCGGCCGCCCTCTGGGCCAGCTCGCGCGCGAGGGCCTCGTTCTCGAACCGGTTGCGCAGCGACTCGACGAGCACGCCGTTGTACCGGCGGCCGAACGAGAGGATCGCCAGCGTCGTCACGGCCGCGATGAACGCGAGCGTCAGGTGCACCGGCTGGCCCTCGACCACGTTGCGTACGACGATCGGCAGCAGCGCCGGGAGCACGAAGGCATAGAACGCCGGCAGGTAGGTGCCGATCAGCAGCACCGCCGCGGACGTGACGCCGAACACCAGCACGACCAGGAAGCCCTGGTGGATCTGCGAGTCGGGGACGAACAGCACGAAGCTCGCCGCGCCCCACACGAGCCCGGAGATCAGCGAGCCGAGCGTCCACAGGTTGGCCCACTTCTCGATGTCCGCGGGGGCGGGCGAGCGCGCGCGGAAACGCACGTAGAGCACCAGGCGCCAGGCCTGGTTCGCGGTCATGCAGCCGAGCCATCCGATGATCGTCCGGTGGCCGATCACGTCCCACATCACGCCGGCGAGCAGCAGCGCACCCATCATGGAACCGGTGATCGACACCGGAAGCTGCAGGTAGAGCAGGCGCACCTGCTCGGCCTGGATCAGCTCGGCGAGCTCCGCTTCCCGCGCACGGGCGGCGGGGTCGGGCGTGGCCGTCACGGTCGCGCCGCTACAGGCGCGTCTCGCGGGAGGCGTTGCGAGCGGCGAGGGCGTCCACGGTGAGCCCCAGCCGGCTCGCCTCGATCACGGCCTGCGTGCGCGTGCTGACGTTCAATGCGCGCAGGATCGCCGCGACGTGGATCTTCACCGTGCCCTCGGCGAGCTCGAGCTCACGGCAGATGAGCTTGTTCGGCTTGCCCTGGAGGATCAAGCCGAGGACTTGCGACTGGCGCTCGGTGAGGCCGAGGTCGCGCGCGGTCATGCCGCCGTCGCGCGCGGTGTGAACGGATGCCGGCGGCGGGCCCGGCCGCTCGTCGGTATGCATCAGTGCGGCCGGCGGCAGGTAGACCCCCCCGGAGAGGACGAGGCGGAGCGCACCCAGCATCACCTGGTTGGACGACGACTTCGGAATGAAGCCCATGGCGCCGAGGTCGATGGCGCGCATCACGTTCTCGCGCCCGTCCGACGCGGAGAGCACTACGGCGGGGAGGGCGGGGTGCGCGGCGCGCACGCTGGCGAGGAGATCCAGGCCATCGACGCCGGGCAGGCCGATGTCGAGGAGGAGCAGGTCGGCATCCGGATGGGCGCGGGCCAGCGCCATCGCCTGCTCGGCGGTCTGCGCGCCGCGGACGTCGACGTTCGGGTCCAGCTGCTTCAGCACCTGATGCAGCGCCTCGAGGATGAGCGGGTGATCATCCACGACCAGGATCTTCACGATGCTCCTCGGTGTATTTTTGGTATCCGAACATCGTAGCACCGCCCCGTCGCGTTGCCTACGGACGGCGAGCGACATGCCATTGGCATGTCGGCCCGCCGTCAGTCCGACGTTCCGGACAGTGGAATGGCCGTCTACAGGCCGAGCCGCTGCCAGATGGTGGAGGTCAGACCCGCCTGGTTCATCGTGTAGAAGTGCAGTCCCGGAGCGCCCTGGGCGAGCAGGCGGTCGCACAGCTCCGTCACCACGTCGAGCCCGAAGCTGCGGATCGAGGCGGTGTCGTCGGCGAACGACTGGAGCTTGAGGCGGACCCAGCGCGGGATCTCGGCGCCGCAGGCATCGGAGAACCGCGCGAGCTGGCTGAAGTTCGCGATGGGCATGATCCCCGGCACGATGGGCAAGTCCACCGCCATCGCCTCGCACTCGTCCACGAAGCGGAAGTACGCGTCGGCGTTGTAGAAGTACTGGGTGATCGCGGCATTCGCGCCGGCATCGACCTTGCGCTTGAAGGCCAGGAGGTCGTCGCGGGCGCTGCGCGCCTGCGGGTGGAATTCGGGGTAGCAGGCCACCTCGACCCAGAACCAGTCGCCGGTGGTCTCGCGGATGAACTCCACCAGCTCGTTCGCGTAACGCAGCTCGCCCGCGCTCGCGGAGCCCGAGGGCAGGTCGCCGCGCAGCGCGACGATGTGACGGATGCCGTGCGACTTGTAGAGCTCCAGCGTCTTCGCCACGTCCCTGCGGGTCGAGCCGATGCAGGACAGGTGCGGCGCCGCCTCGAAGCCGGAGGCCTGGATCTCCAGCACCGTCTCCAGCGTGCGCTCCTGGGTGGAGCCGCCCGCGCCGTAGGTCACGGAGAAGAACTTGGGCTTGAGCTGTTCCAGCTGCTTGCGACAGGCGCGCAGCTTCTCGACGCCGTCCGGCGTCTTGGGCGGAAAGAACTCGAACGAGAAGGTGCGGGGGTAGCGCTTCTGGGATTCCATGCGATCTCCTCCGGCCGCGCTGCTAGCTCAGCGCGGCGATTTGACAAACGCTTGCTGCCGCGTCGGTGTCACGGCGCCAAGCGCGTTGAGCGTCATCGCCAGGGGCGATGACGCTCGAACGGGAGAGATATCGCCCGGATCAGTACCGATACGTATCGGGTTTGTAGGGGCCGCTCTTCGCCACGCCGATGTACTTCGCCTGCTCCTCGGTGAGCTCGGTCAGCTGCGCGTTGAGCTTCTTGAGCTGCAGCCGCGCGACCTTCTCGTCGAGGTGCTTGGGCAGGGTGTACACGCCGATCGGGTACTTCGCCGTGTTGGTGAAGAGCTCGATCTGCGCGATGGTCTGGTTCGCGAACGAGCTCGACATCACGTAGCTCGGATGGCCCGTGCCGCAGCCGAGGTTCACCAGGCGTCCCTTGGCGAGGATGATGATGCGCTTGCCGTCGGGGAAGATGACGTGGTCGACCTGCGGCTTGATCTCCTCCCACTTGTACTTCTCGACGGAGGCGATGTCGATCTCGTTGTCGAAGTGGCCGATGTTGCAGACGATGGCCTGGTCCTTCATCTTCGCCATGTGATCGTGCGTGATCACGTGGTAGTTGCCGGTGGCGGTGACGAAGATGTCCGCCTTGTCGGCGGCGTAGTCCATGGTCACGACGCGATAGCCTTCCATCGCCGCCTGCAGGGCGCAGATCGGGTCGATCTCGGTCACCCACACCTGGGCGGAGAGCGCGCGCAGCGCCTGCGCCGAGCCCTTGCCGACGTCGCCGTAGCCGGCGACCACCGCGATCTTGCCCGCCACCATCACGTCGGTCGCGCGCTTGATGCCGTCCACCAGCGACTCGCGGCAGCCGTAGAGGT
>CAZKHE010000003.1:0-46404 GCA_964552535.1 uncultured Enterobacteriaceae bacterium
GCGCCTGCAGCAGCGCCGGCGTGAGCCAACCCATCTCGATGCCGATGAAGGCGAAGAGGAGGCCGTTGGCCGCCAGCGCGAACGCCACCGGGAATCCGGTGAGCAGGAACAGCGCGAGCATGAAGAACATGAGCGGCGCAATGCCCTCGTGGCCCGTTCCCATGGAATCTCCTGGATGTGGTTATCGGGAACGAAGGGTCACTGCTGTTCGATGTGCAGCCCGCCGGGCGGCGCTTCCGCGCCGTACGGGTTCCACTCGGCCATCCCGCGCAGGAACGCGATGCGCTTGATCAGCTCGGACAGCGCCTGCAGCGCGAGCAGGGCGAAGCCGAGAGGCACCAGCAGCTTGACCGGCCAGCGGATGAGGCCGCCGGCGTCGGTCGACATCTCCCCGGACACGTACGCGTCCTGGAACATCGCCCAGCCGAAGTCGAGGAAGATCCAGCACACCGGCCCGAGAAACACGACGATGCCGACGATCTCGATCCACGCGGTCACCTTGGGCGGCAACCGCGACGCGATGATGTCGATGCGCACGTGCGCGTTCTTCAGCATCACGTACCCGGCGCTCAGCAGGAACACCGCCGAGAAGAGATACCACTGGATCTCGAGCCAGGCGTTGCTGCTGAGGTTCAGGCCGTAGCGCGAGACCGCATTCCCGGCGCTGATCAGGACCATCACCAGGATGAGCCAGTAGGCGAACCGGCCGATGCGCTCGTTGGCGGCGTCGATCAGCCGGGAAACGGACAGCAGGACGTTCATGCGCCCCCCCTCAAGGTCCACATGGGCTCCCAGGTACACCGGGCGAAACTCGCCGCGCCTGTTCGTCGATCGAGTCGACGCTTCATTGTGGGCCGGCCATACCGGGGAAACGCGCGGATTATAGCGTCATGCAGGTGGCGTCAGGGCCGCCGCGCTGGGTCGCGCGGCCAGCGTCGCGAGCATCGCCTCGAAATCGCGGGTGAAGCCCGCCGTATCGAAGAGCGGCGCACGGCGCAGCGCCTCCCGCAGGCGAACGCGCAGCGCCGCAAGTGGGGCGCGCTCGCGCGCCAGCGCGACCGCAAGCGCCTCGTACCCGGCGGCATCGCGCGCGACGAGCTCGGCCATGCCCAGGGCGGACAGCAGGCTCCCGCCCACGCGCGCGGCAAAGCCTTCGCCCGGCACCGTAAGGACGGGCAGCCCCGCCCACAGCGCGTCGCTCGCGGTGGTGTGCGCGTTGTACGTGAAGGTATCCAGGAAGAGATCGGCGCAGGCGTGCCGCGCAAGGTGCGCCGCCTTGGGCAGCTTGCCGGCGAACACCAGGCGAGACGGATCGACGCCCGCGCGCGCCGCCGCCGCGCGCAGCGCCGCTTCTCCGTGACCGCCGAGCAGCCACAGCACGCTGCCCGGCACCGCGCCCAGGATGCGCATCCACGCTGCGAAGGCCTGCGGCTCGATCTTGTGATGCTTGTTGAAACAGGCGAACACGAAGCCCTGCTCCGGCAGTCCGCAGGCCGCGCGCGACGGCGCCTCGGCGGCGATGGACTGACGGTCGTCGTTCGCCTGGTAGCTGTGCGGCAGGCGCACGACGCGCTCGCTGTAGGCGTCGTCGGCGCCGGTCGGAACGACGGTTCCGTCGGCCACGAGGATGTCGATGAAGTCCGCCCCCATGGTGCCGGGGTACCCGAGCCAGCTGATCTGCACGGGCGCGGGGCGCAGCGCGAAGATCTCCGGCCGGCTGTCGGTCGTGTACCCCTTCAGGTCAACGAGGACATCGATGCCGTCGGCGGCGACGCGCGCCGCGATCGCCTCCGGCGAGGCGCCGGAGAGCTCGTGGAAATGCTCGAAGGCCGCCGCGACGCGGCGCCGGTACTCGCTGCCGTCATCGATGCCGAACGAGTACGCATGGACCTCGAATCGCGACCGGTCGTGCTGCTCGAACAGCCCCACGGCCAGATGCGTCGTGGCGTGGTCGTGCAGGTCGGACGACACGTACCCGACGCGCAGCCGGTCCCCGGCGCGGATCGGCGCTCGCACCGGCCGGCGCATCGCCGCGGCACGCTCGTTCACGCGCTCGGCGTACCGGCGCGCCACGTCGAGGCGCAGCCCCGGCGGCAGCGCATAGAGCAGCGAGGCGAACGGCGTGAGCGAGTCGCGTACCGCCAGGTCCCCGGCATGCCAGCGCGAGATCAGGTCCTCCCGCAGCGCGCCGGCGCCCTCCCAGTCGCACACGTCGAGGAGCGGCTTCGCCAGGTTCGCGAGGGCCCGCGCGTGGCGCGGCTCGATGCGCAGCACCTCCCGGTACTCCGCCATCGCGTCGCGGATCCGATTGCCGGCCACGAGCGCATTGGCGAGATTGACGCGGACGCCAATGCGCTCCGGCGCCAGACGGACCGCTTCTCGAAGGCACGCAAAGCCTTCGTCGAGCTGCCGGCGGTCGCACAACACCATGCCGAGATTCGCATGCCCCGGCGCCCAGTCCGGCGCCGCCCGCACCGCGCCGCGCAGCGCTGCTTCGGCGGCGGCGAGGTCCCCGCGGCGCCAGGCGGCGAGGCCGGCTTCGTTGAGCGTGCCCGCGTCCGGGGCCGTCGGGCGCTCGTCCGTTGTCGCGGGCGCCCCCCGCAACGAGGCGAGCAGCCGCTTCAGCATCGGACGTCAGTCGCCGGCGATGCGCATGCCCTCGACGAGCAGCGAGCCGCACTGCCGCGAGCCGCGCACAACGACGTCGTTCCCCACCGCGACGATGCTGCGGAACATCTGGCGCAGGTTGCCGGCGATGGTGATCTCCTCGACCGGGTGCACGATCTCGCCGCCTTCGACCCAGTAGCCCGAGGCGCCCCGCGAGTAGTCGCCGGTCACCATGTTCACGCCCTGCCCCATCAGCTCGGTGACGAACAGCCCGGTCCCGAGCTCGCGCAGCATCCCCACGAGATCCTTGTCGCCCGGGGCGACGATGAGGTTGTGATTCCCGCCCGCGTTGCCGGTGGTCTGCATCCCGAGTTTCCGCGCCGAGTACGTGCCGAGGAAGTATCCCTGCAGGATGCCTTCGCGCACCACCTCGCGCGCCGTCGTGGCGACGCCCTCGTCGTCGAACCAGCCGCTGCCCTGGCCGCGGGGAACGAACGGATCCTCGCGGATGTCCACGATCGGCGAGAACACCTGCTGGCCGAGCGTGTCGAGCAGGAACGAGGACTTGCGGTAGAGGCTGCCGCCGCTGGCCGCGGAGACGAAGGATCCGATGAGCCCGACCGCCACCGGGGCCTCGAACAGGACCCTTGCCGTCTGGGTCCCCACCCGCCGCGCACGCAGTCGCGCCAGCGCGCGGCGGCCGGCGTAGTCCCCGATCGCCTCGGCGCGCGCGAGGTCTTCCGGCGCGCGCGCCGACGAGTACCAGTCGTCGCGCTGCATCTCGTCGCCCTCCGCGGCGATCACCGCGCACGAGACGTAGTGGCGCGAGCTCGGAAATCCGGCGAGGAAGCCGTGGCTGTTGCCGAGTGCGAACTGCGACTGCTGCACCGAGACGGTGGCGCCCTCGGAATTGGAAATGCGCTTGTCCAGCCGGAACGCGGCCGCTTCGCACGCCCGCGCCATCTCGATGGCCTCCTCCACGCGAAGATCCCACGGGTGGAAGAGATCGAGCTCGCGCGGCACCCGTGCGATCCGCTCCGGCTCGGCGAGCCCGGCGCACGGGTCGGCGGCGGTGAAGCGTGCGATGGACAGCGCCGCGTCGACCGTGTCGCGGATCGCCTGCGGGGAGAAGTCCGACGTGCTTGCGTAGCCCTTCTGCTGCCCGACGTAGACCGTGATGCCGAGGCCCTTGTCGCGGTTGTACTCGATCGTCTCGACCTCGCCGCGGCGCACGGTCACGCTCTGTCCGTAGCCTTCGGACGCCTCGGCCTCGCATTGCGTCGCACCCCGCGCGCGCGCTTGGTCGAGCGCGTCCTGAACCAGCGTGGACAGGGCATCCTGCGAGAGGGCGAAGCGGGCTTGCGAGGGCGGGCGCGGCATGGGCTCGGGGAATGGGGACGCGGGGAAGGAAGGCGCTATTATAGGAGCCGCACCATGCAAGACGCCGACCGCCCCTCCAAGACCCGCCGCAAGAAGGACATGCACGCGCTGCAGTCCCTCGGCGAGAGCCTCGTCGAGCTGTCCGCCGCACAGCTCGCGCAGGTAGAGATGCCGGAGGACCTGCGGGATGCGGTGCTCGAGGCGAAACGCATCACCGGCCATGAAGCGAAGCGCCGGCAGATGCAGTACATCGGCCGCCTGATGCGCGACGTCGACCCGGCGCCGATCCGCGCGAAGCTCGACGAGTGGCGCGGCCAGTCCCGCGAGGCGACGGCGCAGCTCCACTCGGTCGAGCGCTGGCGCGACCGGCTCATCGAGGACGACGGCGCGCTGACGGACTTCGCGCGCGAACATCCGGGCGCGGACCTGCAGGCGCTGCGCACCGCGATCCGCGAGACCCGGCGCGAGCGGGCGACCGATCGTCCGCCGAAGCACTTCCGCGAGCTGTTCCGCCTCGTGCGCGAGGCGCTGCAGGACACCCCGCCCGTATAATCGTCCCATGCACACGCCTCCCGATCGGCCGCTGCGCGTCGGCCTCGTCTCCATCAGCGATCGCGCCTCCGCCGGCGTCTATCGCGACGAAGGCCTGCCTGCGCTCAAGGAGTGGCTCGGCCGCGCGCTCACCACGCCCTTCGAGGTCGAGGAGCGGCTCATCCCCGACGAGCGGGCGATCATCGAATCGACCCTCGTGACGCTGGTCGACGTGCGCGGCTGCGACCTGGTGCTCACCACCGGCGGCACCGGCCCGGCGCCGCGCGACGTGACGCCGGAAGCCACCCTCGCCATCGCCGACCGCGAGATGCCCGGCTTCGGCGAGCAGATGCGTCAAGTGAGCCTGCGGTTCGTGCCGACGGCGATTCTGTCGCGACAGGTCGGCGTGATCCGGCGGCAGTCGCTCATCATCAACCTGCCCGGCCAGCCGAAGGCGATCCGCGAGACGCTCGAAGGCGCCCGCGGCGCGGACGGCGGGGTGATCGTGAACGGGATCTTCGCCGCGGTGCCCTATTGCATCGACCTCATCGGCGGCCCCTACATCGAGACCGACGAGGCGGTCGTGAAGGCCTTCCGCCCGAAGAACGCGATTCGGCCGAAGCCCGCTGCATGACCGCTGTCCCCGTCGCACCGCTTGAGACGCTGGAGATCGAGACCGGCCGGAATCCCCGTTCGAGCATCATCTGGCTGCACGGCCTCGGCGCCGACGGCCACGATTTCGAGCCGATCGTGGGCGAGCTCGCGCTGCCCGACGCACCTGTCCGCTTCGTCTTCCCGCACGCGCCGATGCAGCCGGTCACCATCAACGGCGGAATGGTCATGCGGGCGTGGTACGACATCGTCAGCGAGGATCTCTCGCGCCGCGAGGATGCGAACGGCGTGCGCGCATCGCAGCGACTCCTCGAAGCCCTGATCGAACGCGAGCAGTCCCGCGGCAGTGCGGCCGCACGCATCGTCCTCGCGGGGTTCTCCCAGGGCGGCGCCATCGTGCTGCAGACGGGTCTGCGCCACGCCGAGCGCCTCGCCGGCATCATGGCGCTCTCGACCTACGTCCCGATCGCCGACAGTCTCGAGGCGGAGATGCATCCGGCCAATCGCGACGTGCCGATCTTCTACGCCCACGGCGCGCACGATCCGATCATCGGGATGGACCGCGCCGAGCGTTCGCGCGACCTCCTTGCCTCCCTCGGATACGCGGTCGAGTGGCACCCCTACGCGATGCCGCACGCGGTCTGCGCGCAGGAGATCGCCGATATCGGGGACTGGTTGAGGCGGGTGCTGCCCTAGCTACGCCGCATCGCGGATCATCTGCCGGACGCGCAGCAGCTCGAAGTCGGTGCCGCGTTCGCTCGGCGCGATGGGGAGCAGCACCGCGTTGTCGGGCGCCCCCTCCATGACGAAGGCGAGCCCCGGTTCGTGCACGCCATTGCGGACGAGAATCTGCATCTCGCCCTCCGCCTGGCCGTCGATGAGCATGCCGCGCTCGGCGTCGAGCGACAGCGTGTCGCCCGCCTTGATGCGCAGGGCCACCGGTCGAGCGCTGCGGGCGATGGTCTGGATGCCCACCTGCGCCTGCTGCAGGGTAGGCCGTGACAGCCGGCGGATGATGCCGAGCAGCCAGTTGTCGCCGCCTTCGGGCTGCAGCGCAACCAGGCAGCCGATGCGCAACCAGTCGCCCTTCACCTGCGGAATGAGGGCGCCGAACCCGCCGGCGCTGACGTTCTCGACGATCCAGCTCTCGCGATCGCTGCCGTCGAACGTCAGCGACACCTCGGGCTCGAGGGCGTCCATCGCACCGTCGAAGCCGAACGCGACGGTGAGCCGCGACTTCACCCGGTGGCGCTGGTGGCGGCGCTCGGGCAGCTTCGGCGACCAGTGCAGCTGCAGGTGCTCGAGCACGTGCAGGACGGTATCCGCGGGATAGCTGCCGCCCAGATTGAGGTCCGCGGGCACCTCCTTGGTCGCGCGGATGCCGGCCGCGAGGCGCTCGATCTCCGCGAACGCGCGCCCCCCCGAGAAGAAGCGCAGGCCGATTGAAGCGTGCTGCGGCGGGCGCTGGATGCGGCAGGGCGGCTCGGGACGTGCGACGTCCACCCAGTAGGCGGTCTCGGCCTGCTGCTCGGGCGAGATGGTGAAGTGCGCCGAGAACTGCGCGATGAGCCGCTCGGCCAACTCCGCCTCGAGGGGCAGGAGGCTGTCCGGCGAGCACGCCTCGAACATCACGGTACGGAGGTACTCCCGCTCGGCGGTCGTTTCCCCGGGGACCGCGGGATAGGGTGCCACGCGCTGGCCGGAAAACCCCTTGGTCTCGGCCACCGCATAGAAGCGGTTGGTGCGTGCCCAGAGGGATTCGTCGAGGGGACCGTAGCGCGCGTGCAGCCACTTGAGCTGCGCGGCCATGGCCCGCAGCCCGCGGACGGCAAGCAGCGGCGCAAGGCCCTTGAGCCCCTCGCCGGCCTTGCCGCCGGTCACGTAGGCCTCGAGCAGGTGCGAGAAGGTGAGCGCCGCTTCCTTCCAGTACCGGTAGATGCCGGTCCAGAGCTGGTGCTCGCGCTGCTTCGAGAGCCGCGCGGCGGAGAGGTACTCGCGGGACAGGCGGCGCAGCGGGTCCTGCGCGGCCTCGTCCAGAAGCTGCACGACGGCGGCGCGGTGATCCGGACGGAAGGTCTCCTCTCCGCGCACCGATTCGATCCAGTGCGTGACCTCGTCGAGCGCCTTCCCGGGGTCGGCCCGCGGCAGCTCCGCGACGACCTGCCGGGCTTCCTTCATGTCGCCGAGAGGGTGATCCGACTTCCCGGCGCCGAACAGCTTGAGCATCGCTTCTCCCCTGGGGAATGCCGGGCGCGGGCGGACCCGCGCGACGGCGCGCTTTCGCGCGAGGATGGCCCAAAGTGGTGCGCCGGACCGAGGAACTAGTCCTCGGCCGGAGGGAACGCCGGGCAGCGGATCAAGGGGGAGTTGGTGCTGGTGGAGGGAATCGAACCCCCGACCTACTGATTACGAATCAGTTGCTCTACCGACTGAGCTACACCAGCGGGATTGCCGACCGCGCGTGCGGTCCGCGCGACGAAGAGGCGAGAGTATAGCAGTCCGGCGCGGCCTCAGGCCGCGGGGCGCGTCCGGATCACCACGTCGACGCCGTCGGCAACCATGCCGGGCGGCAGCGGCGGGAGGTTGGCGATCTGCACGGCATCCGCGGGGATGTCCGTGAGGCGGCCGGTGACGACGTCGTAGAAGTGATGATGCGGCGCCGTGTTCGGGTCGTAGAAGACCTTGCTCGGGTCGACGATGAGTTCGCGGATGAGCTTGCGCTCCCGGAAGAGCCGCAGGGTGTTGTACACCGTGGCCTTGGACGCCTCGGCGAAGCGCGCATTCACGAGGGCGAGGATCTGGTCCGCCGACAGGTGCTCGCGGCGCTCGAACAGCACGAGCGCGATCTCGACGCGCTGATGCGTCGGCGTGATGTCGTGGTCGCGCAGCTTATGCGCCACCTGCTCTCGCGTAATGGCTTGAATTTCCATGCGATTGATCATAGCGCACGGACTGGACTTTGTCTAACCCCCGCGCCGCCCGGAGGTGCAGGGCGGCACGCACGGGGGCCGTGTGAACTATTGACGCACGGACGTGCATCCGCAAACCGTTCGTTCCCGCAAATCGCCCGACCATCGGCTGCCGGCTTGTGGGCGCATCGCGCCTGCCTATGATCCAGTCAACCAAGAAGGGAGTCCGTTCCATGCGCGCCTTGCATCGCGGTTTCACGCTCATCGAGATCCTGGTGGTGGTGGCCATTGTCGCGATCCTCGCCTCGGTCGCCTATCCGTCCTACAGCGACTACCTGGTGCGCGGACGGGTCATGGAGGGCACTTCCACGCTGGCCGATCTGCGCGTGAGGTTGGAGCAGTTCTACCAGGACAACCGCAACTACGGCACGACGAACTGCGGGCAGGACGCGGGCGGCACCGCCCGGATCACCTTCCCGGCGACGAAGTACTTCACCTACACCTGCGTGCTCGGCGCCGGCGGCCAGTCGTACACCATCACTGCCGCGAGCGTGGCGGCGACGAGCGGCGGCGCCGCGGGCGACTGGACCTACACCATCACCGACCGCAATGCGCGGGCAACGACCAAGTTCAAGGGAACGACGTCCACCGCGGCGTGCTGGCAGGTGAAGAAGGGCGAGTCGTGCTGATCCGCCCGGTTCGCCGCCAGCGCGGCTTCAACATCATCGAGATCCTCACGGCGATCGTCCTGCTCGCGCTGCTGCTGGTGCTCGGCATGCCGCAGTACTCGATCTACATGGCGAACAACCAGATCCGGTCCACCGCGGAAGGGATGCTGGCGGGCCTGCAGTTCGCGCGTGCCGAGGCCATCTCCCGCAACATCACCGAGGGCGTGACGTTCGAGCTCAACGGCACCAGCTGGTCCGTCGTGCTTCCCGTGACTGCCACGCGCCCCACGGCAGAGATCCTGCGCAGCCAGCCTGGCGGCGAGCGCATGGGACAGGCGCAGGTCGCGGTCGTTCCGGCCGGAACCACCGCGCTGAACTTCAACGGGCTCGGCCGCCTCGCCGCCCCGACCAACGGCCCGGTCCAGCTGACGGTGAGCAATCCGACCGGCGGCGCGTGCACGCACGCCGACGCCTCGGCGCCCATGCGCTGCCTGCGCGTGGTGGTGACGCAGAGCGGCCAGGTGCGGATGTGCGACCCGGCCAAGACGTCGCCCGATCCCCAGGCCTGCTAAGGAGCACGAGACGCCATGACCGGCACTCGCGGAAACCAGCAAGGCGTCTCGCTGCTCGAGGCGCTGATCTCGATACTCATCTTCGCCATCGGCATCCTCGCCATCGTCGCACTGCAGGCGGCCTCGATCCGGACGAGCAGCGACGCGAAGTACCGCGCGGATGCCAGCTATCTCGCGAACCAGCTGGTCGGCCGCATGTGGACCGATCGGGCGAACCTGGCGAACTATGCGCATCAGGCGAACGTGACCACGGCGTGCGACGGGCGCATCGGGACGACGGTCGCGGCGCCGACGAACGCATCCCTGAACAACTGGCTGCAGACCGTCAGCACCACCCTGCCCGGCGCCACCAACGGCGCACAGCGGGTCGTGGTCAACACGGCCACCAACCTGGTGACCATCACCATGTGCTGGCGGGCCGGCAGCGACACGCGCGAGACGCGGCAGTTCGAGCTCTCGACGCAGATCAACGGCTAGGAGCAGCCATGAACCGCCCAGTCGCGCGAAACAGCATCGGGGGCTTCACGCTGGTGGAGATCCTCGTCGGCCTCACGCTCGGCCTGATCGCCATCGTGGTGATGCTTCAGGTGTTCGCAGTGTTCGAAAGCCAGAAGCGCTCCACGACCACGGGCAGCGATGCGCAGACGACCGGCCTGCTGTCCCTGTACTCGCTGGAGCGCGAGGTGCGCATGGCCGGCTACGGGCTGGTCTACAACAACCCGATCAACGACACGACATATCAGGGACAGATCTTCTGTAATCGTGCCCTCTACCGCGATTCGATTACCAACGCCGCTCGGGTCGACGTCCTGCAACCGGTGCTCATCGAGAATGCGGCAAATGGGAACTCCGATCGAATCACCGTAACGTTTGCCAGCAGCTCGTTTGCAGCCGCGCCAGCCGTGTTGGATGTCGATGTACCAGACAAGACTTACCCTCTAGTGATCCGGAACGCCCCGGTCAACGACCTTGGTTCGAGCGCAGTCTTCCAGACCAACGACATAGTGATGTTGGCGACTCCGCAGGCCTTCTCGACAGGCACCCCCGCTCTAGTGCAGTGCACGTTGCTGGTCATCACCGCCGTAACGCCAGGAGGCACCAACACCACGCTTGCGCCGCAATTGCTCACCTCTCTAGGGACGGCGCTCAGCGCCGCCGCAAGCGACGACTACGCGGCATCCGTAACGCCCCCGAGCCTGGTAGCTAAGTTGGGCTCGCTGACCGCCGGACAGCCTGCGTTCATCCGGAACGAGTATTCCGTCGTTAGTAACGAGCTCAGGGTCCGCAACCTTACAACGGCGGGAGTCAATCCCGCGACATCGATCGGCGAGGGAGTTGTCGATCTGCAAGCTCAGTACGGGGTTGTCGAGCTTGCATGTGCCGACGCCGGCGCGAACCTCGATCGTTGCAACTCCGTGGCCCCGAAGGCGTTAGGCGCGGTCGTACCTGGTCTCCCGACCAACTCGGGATGGACCAACCCCACGGGGGCTTGGGCAAACCCTGCGCCGGCCGACGCCACCCGCATCAAGGCCATCCGCATCTCCGTGATCACCCGCAGCAGCCAACGCGAGCGGGATCCGGCGACGAACAACTGCCTGCCTTTCGACGGCACCACCACCGTGCCCAACAACACGACGAAGTGCCGTGCCTGGGCGAACGACACCAACGCCCCGGAGCTGCCGTGGACCGGCACGGCCGACTGGAACGACAACGGCCGCTTCTTCCGCTATCGGACCTACGAAACCGTCATCCCGCTTCGCAACATGCTCTGGGGGAATACATGATCGCCGCCCGCCGCCGCAGTGCGCCGCGGCTCCCGCACCGGGAGCGTGGCGTGGTCCTCATGATCGCCCTCATCGTGCTGGTCGCGCTCACGCTCGCCGGACTGTCGATGGTGCGCACGGTGGATACCGGCAGCACCATCGCAGGCAACTTCGCCTTCCGGCAGGCCGCGCTGTCCGCGACCGACGCCGGCATCGAGGCGGCGTTCGCGGTGCTCAACGGAGCCGCCGGCGCAGCCAACGGCATCGTCCAGACGGCACCCGACAACCAGCTCGCCAACCGCTACTACCCCGTGATGCAGCCAACGGACGCCAACGGCGTGCCGACGGGGATCACCTGGTCTTCGGCGTACTCGCTTGCCAGCGTGCCCGCGGGCGTGACCGCGGTATCCGTGCCGACCGGCTACGACGTGCGCTTCGTGATCGAGCGGATGTGCACCGGCGTGTTTCCGGTTCTCGATGTCGCGGGCAGGTGCGTCAACGAGCGGACGACCGATGCCGCAGGCGGGAGCGTCGGAATCGGGCGAGCAAAGTTCACCGGTGCTACCAAGACCAACTACCGCATCACCGTACGCGTGGAAGGCCCCCGCAACACCGTGAGCATGGCGCAGGCCGTCGTCGCCTTCTAGCGCCAGCTACGCACATACGATTGAGGAGCAGCCGCGATGCGCAACCCCCCCACCCTCGCCCGGACCGCGTTGGTCGCCTGGCTCACCTACTGGACCGGCTTCGCTCCCATGACCGTTCCGACGGCACGCGCGGCCGTTGCATCCGGCGTGGACAACCACTCCTCCGCGGACTTCTCGGACGTGCCGCTGCCCGCCAAGAAGCGCCCGAACCCGAACATCATCTTCGCCATCGACGACTCGGGCTCGATGGACGGCGAGATCTCGCTGAACGCGAACGACGGGGCGCTCTGGTACAACCGCCAGGACGGGCGCTTCTTCGGACGCGACATCAACAACAAGGACGTCTCGGTGGTGGACACGAGCGTCGTCAGCAAGTCCGGGGCGCCGATGGATCGGCGGGTGCCCGACGGCCTGGGGATCTTCGACGGGACGTTCAACTTCAACCGCGCGGGCACCGCGGGCACCGAGCCGGACGTGGACCCGAACTTCGGCGTGACCCCCAACTGGAAGAAGTACACGTACCTCTTCCCTAACGGCCAGTGCGGCGCCAATTGCGACACGCGCTCCTACGCCGACACGAACCACGATCACTTCGCCATCCCGCCCACGTTGCAGTACGCGTGGCTGAAGAGTGCGCTCTACAACAAGCAGTACTACAACCCGCAGATCAACTACGACCCGTGGAAGCCGTACAACGACGGGACGAACACCTGCCCGTCGGGGACCGGTGCGACCGGGGCTTCGGGGTACATCTGCACCCCGGCCAACGCGGACCCCGGCGCGGCGCGGAGCCACCCTATCTACGGCTCGGAGAAGGCTGACCTCAAGTCGGAAATCAAGATGCCGGACGACAACGACAAGCCGGACGACGCCAAGATCCGCGACCGGACGTTCCGCATGTACCCGGGCATGATCATCCCGAAGGACGCCCGGTACGCCGTCTGCACCGGCATCGGCTGGTGCAACCCGAACATCGGGAGCAGCACCAATCCGACGCGCGCCTGGCAGAAGGCGAGCCAGAACCTGTGCATCACGGGGCGTATCGACACGCTCGGCATCGACATCCAGAACTGCGTTCGGTCGGGAATGCAGTTCACCGGCACGATCGATCTCGACACGTGGGGCGGCAACCACGTGAACGCGCAGATCGAGTACCTGCCGGGCATCTACTACCGTGAGGCCACCGGCTCGGAGATCGCGGACGCCTTCGGTCCGGACGGGAGGAAGCTCGTCGCGGTACCGATCACCAAGGCGTCCTCGAACACGAAGATCATGGGCGCCGTCTCGCGCACCGACTGCACGGTGACCGAGGTGAAGGACGCCAGCGGCGCGGTGGACGTCGCGAACTCCTACGCCACCTGCACGACCGACCAGGAGATGCAGAACTTCGCCAACTGGTGGCAGTACTACCGGAAGCGCCACATGAGCCTGGCGGCGGCCTTCGGCAACGCGCTCGACGGCATCCGGGCGCTGCGCGGCGGCGAGTTCGTGTTCAACAACCGCACGAACGTCACCATGTACGACTTCGACCTCACCACCGACGCCACGCGCAACCAGCGCCGCCTGCTCGGCGAGGTCTACCGCGTGAAGGGCGACGGCGGCACGCCGACGCGGGAGTCGCTCGACTTCATGGGCCGCCAGTTTCGGCGCACGAGCTCCGATGCGCCGATCACGCACAAGTGCCAGTTCAACGGCGGCTTCATCATCACCGACGGCTTCGCCAGCACGGGCGGGCCGACGGGCTTCGGCAACTACGACGGCCAGACGCCCGGCGTCAAGGGTCCGATCGGCGTGAACCAGGTCGATCCGGCCACGAAGCTGCCGATCTCGCAGCGCTCGGGCGACGCGTACTACTTCAACCAGCAGATGGGCGCGGCGTCCGTCCTGCCCGACCCCGCGGGGAGCGGCACCGCCTCCCCCTTCGCAGACAAGTGGAGCGACACGCTCGCCGACATCGCGATGTACTACTACACCGACAACCTCCGCCCCGACCTGCCGCGCGGCTGGGTGCCCACCAACTACGGTAACGCGTCGCCGGACGCCGACAAGAACCCCAACCTGCACATGAACACGTTCGGCCTCATCCTCGGCCTGCGCGGCGTGCAGTTCGGTGTCGACCTCGCCAAGACCGCGGATCCGTTCAAGAACCCGCCGGACTGGAATCTCGCCGGCATGAGTCCGCGGGACACGACGCGCAGCCCGCACGCGATCGACGAGCTCTGGCATGCCACCATCAACGGACGCGGCGCGATGCTCGCCGCCGATTCGCCCGAGCAGACGCGCAGCGCGATCCTCGACGTCGTCAACAACGTGCAGAACCGCGGCGGCGCCGCGGCCGCGGTGTCGGTGTCGAACGCCAACCCCGTCGCGGGCGACAACTTCAGCTATCAATCCTCGTACAACTCGGGATCCTGGTACGGCGATCTCGAGAAGCTCGAGATCGACCTGGACACGGGAGACCTGAAACCCACTCCCGTTTGGGCGCGGACGCCCCGGGTCTGGCTTGCGGACCGGGACTGGACGACGCGCTTCATCGCCACCTACAGCCGCAGCCAGGGCAAGGGCGTCCCGTTCGCTCACGCGAGCCTCGACACCGCGCAGAAGTCCGCGCTCTCGGGCGGCAAGGGCACGGCGACGCAGCGCGTGGATTTCCTCCGCGGCGACAGGACCTTCGAAGGCGAGCTGTTCCGCAGCCGCGGTCCGCGCAAAGTCCTCATCACGGATCCCAACGACGCCAACTTCGGCAAGCGGGTGTGGGTCACCGCGAACGGCAACGTTCCGGACGGCGTGGCGGTGCTCGCCGATATCGTCAACGCGGAGCCGGTTCTCGTCACCCCGCCGAAGGCGTCCTACGCGGACACGGGCTACGGCGCGTACAAGACGTCCCAGAAGACGCGCGCAACGCTCGTCCTCCAGGGAGCGAACGGCGGCATGCTGCACGCGTTCAAGGCGAGCGACGGCGACGAAGCCTGGGCCTATGTCCCGAGCTTCGGGTTCGACACCCGCCAGGACGGTTCCGACGGCTTGAAGAACCTGACGGACAAGGAATTCTTCCTCCACAAGTTCTATGTGGATGCCACGCCGGTGGTCGGCGACGTCGATTTCGCGCGGGCGGGAACGGCAAGCACTGGATCGACGCCCAACTGGCGCACGATCGCCGTAGGCGGACTCGGCAAGGGCGGGCGCGGCTGGTACGCGCTCGACGTGACCTCGCCGGCGGCGGGCAGCGATGCCGACGTCGCCAACAAGGTCCTGTGGGAGTTCCCCAGCCCGGCGAATGCCACGCACACCGCCGTCGCCAAGAACGTCGGCTACAGCTTCGGGAAGCCGATCATCACCAAGACCCGTGCCGCGGGTTGGGTGGTCATCCTTCCTGCGGGCTACGAGAACGGCGACGAGACCGGCGGCGACGGTCGCGGGTACCTGTTCGTGCTCAATCCGGCCAACGGCAACCTGATCGCCGCGATCCCGACCGACAATGCCGTGGACGGCATGAACAACAGCGAGCGGCAGCAGTACCCCCTAGGCCTCGCACACATCGTGGGTTACGCCGACAACGCTGAAGTCGACAACACCGTACGCACTGTCTACGGCGGCGACCTGCAGGGCAACGTGTGGCGCTTCGATTTCCGCGGCGCCAACGTGAGCGACTGGAAGGCGGTGAAGCTCGCGACGCTGACCTCGGATACGGCGGGCAACATCCGTCAGCCGATCACGGCCGAGCCGGAGCTTGGCCTGGTGAGCGGCAAGCTGGTCGTGTACGTCGGAACGGGCAAGTACTTCGGCGACCGCGACATCCCGGACACCAGCGGCCGTTTCCCGAGCGCGGTGCAACGGCAGACGATGTACGCGCTGTGGGACGATCTCACGCTAGCCGCGCCGAACATCGCGAACCTCCGTTCAGGCGGCCTGGTCCAGCAGACGGCGGTACGCAACAGCACGGCAGGCACGGTCTCGATCACCGCCGCGACGGACGCGGGAGGCGCGGCAATCGGGGTGAACGGAATCTTCGGCGGCGGAAAGCGCGGCTGGTATCTCGATCTGCCTGACACCGGCGAGCGGATGATCACCCAGCCGAGCCTCGGCCTCGGCGTCGTCACCTTCACCAGCAACATCCCGAGCGGCACCGATCCGTGCCTGCCCGGCGGGTCGAGCTGGCTGTGGTCCATCGACTACCGGACCGGCACGCAGATCGCCTCGGGCAACACGACCTACAACGCGGCGGTGTCGCTGGGGCTAGCACTTTCGAGCCGCCCAGTCGGATTCAAGCTTCCCAACGGAAAGCTGTTCACATACACGCGCGGTACCGACGACGAGACGCGCAAGAGCCAGGTGCCGACGCCAGGCAGCACGCTCGCCGGGAAGCGCAAATCCTGGCGGGAGATCATTCTCGGGATGTAGGCAGCTGCATCTGGCGCGCGACAGTGCGGCGGGGGGGCCGAACTGTCGCAGGCCTACAGCTGCTTGACCAGCCCTCCGACGTGCACTCTTCTCGGCGTCAAGCCGCGGCGCCCTGCCCCAGCCCCTTCGGCATCGGGAAGGTGACGTTCTCCGGCGTCCCCTCGAGCTGGCGCACGTCGCGGGCGCCGAGCTCGCGGAGCCGAGCGATGACCGCCTCCACCAGCACCTCCGGGGCGGAGGCGCCCGCCGTGACGCCCACCCGGCGCTTGCCCGCGATCCACTCCGGACGAAGCTGCTCGGCGTTGTCGATCATGTACGCCGGCACGCCCATCTTCTCGGCGACCTCGCGCAGGCGGTTGGAGTTCGAGCTGTTCGGCGAGCCGACGACGATCACCGCCTCCGCCTGCGGCGCCATGAACTTCACCGCGTCCTGGCGGTTCTGCGTCGCGTAGCAGATATCGTCCTTCTTCGGCCCGACGATCTCCGGGAAGCGTGCGCGCAGCGCCTCGACGATGACCGCGGCGTCGTCCACCGAGAGGGTGGTCTGCGTGACGTAGGCGAGCTTCGCCGGATCCTTGACCTGCAGCGCCGCGACGTCCTCGACGCTCTCGACGAGGTGCATGCCGCGCTCGGCCTGCCCCATCGTGCCCTCGGCCTCCGGGTGGCCGCGATGGCCGATCATGACGATCTCCATCCCCGCCTTCAGCATCTTGGCGACCTCGACGTGGACCTTGGTGACCAGCGGGCAGGTCGCGTCGAAGACCTTGAGCCCGCGCGCCTGCGCTTCGCGGCGCACGTCCTTCGCTACGCCGTGAGCGCTGAAGATCACGATGGCGCCGGCGGGAACGTCGGCGAGCTCCTCGACGAACACCGCGCCCTTGCGGCGAAGGTCCTCGACGACGAACTTGTTGTGCACGATCTCGTGGCGCACGTAGATCGGCGCGCCGTGGATCTCGAGGGCGCGCTCCACGATGCCGATGGCTCTTTCGACGCCCGCGCAGAAGCCGCGGGGATTGGCGAGCAGGACGTCCATGTCGCGAGCTCCTACAGAATGCCCAGCACTTCGGCCTCGAACACGAGGGCCCGGCCAGCGAGCGGGTGGTTGAAGTCGAGCACGATCGTGGCCTCGTCGCGGGAGACCACTCGCGCGGACAGCGGATTGCCCTGCGGCGACTGCAGCTCCAGCACCTCGCCCGGCAGCGTGCTCACGCCGGGCGGAATGTCCGCGAGCGGCGCGCGCATGACGAGGTGCTCGTGCCGCGGGCCGAACGCGTTGTCGGGCGGAAGGTCGAACGTGTTGCGCGTCCCGGCCCGCATGCCGGCGAGACAGCGCTCGAACGGCTCGGCGAGCTGACCCTGGCCGAGCTGGAAGGTCGCGGGCTTGCCGCCGAAGGTCGAGACGAGCGTGGTCCCGTCGGCGAGCGCGAGCCGGTAGTGCAGGGTCACGTGGCTGTCGGCGGCGACGGCGGCGGCGTCAGGCATTCTGCGGCCTCTCCCGACGCTGCGGGCGCAGGCCGTCGACGATGAGGATCGCCGCGCCGACCGTGATCGCGGAATCGGCGACGTTGAAGGCCGGCCAGTGCCAGCCGCGGTAATGGAAAAGCAGGAAGTCCACCACGTGTCCGAGCACGACCCGGTCCCAAAGGTTCCCCAGCGCCCCGCCGAGAATCAGCGCGAGGCCAAGCGCGAACCAGCGCTCGGCCGCGTGCTTGCGCAGCAGGTAAACGATCAGCACCGACGCGGCCACCGCCACGGCAATGAAGAAACCGCGCTGCCAGCCGTCCGCTTCGGAGAGGAAGCTGAACGCGGCGCCGCGGTTGAAGACCAGTACCAGGTCGAAGAACCCGGTCACCGCGAGGCGCTCCCCGTATTCGAAGCGCGCCTGGATCAACGCCTTCGTCGCCTGGTCGAGCGCGACGATCACCGCCGCGAGCGCGAGCCAGGGGACGATGCGCCCCTTCGGTGCGGGGGCCTCAGGCATGAACGCGCGGCTCCCCCCCGCCTTCGAGGTTGGTCACGCAGCGGCCGCAGATCGTCGGGTGTGCCGCTGCGCTCCCCACGTCCGCACGGTAGTGCCAGCACCGCTCGCACTTGGCATGTTCGCTGGGTGCGGCGAGGATCGCCTCGTCCGTGGGGGAGCCGACCCGCGTGACCCGCGCAGCCGAGGTGATCAGCACGAACCGCAGGTCGTCGCCCAGGCTCGCGAGCGCGTCGTAGCGCTCGCCCGAGGCGCGCACCTCGACCTCCGCCTGCAACGATGCGCCGATCCGGCCCTCGGCACGGAGCGCCTCGAGCACCTTCTGGACCTCAGCGCGCACCTTGCGGATCTCGGTCCATTTCGCGAGCAGCGCCGGCGCATCGGCCGTCTGCGGCAACGCCGGCCAGGTGTGCAGGAAGACGCTGTCGTCGGCATTCCCGTACAGCACCCCCCACGCCTCTTCGGCCGTGAACGAGAGGATCGGCGCCATCAGGGTGAGCAGGCTGCGCGTGACGTGCGCAAGGGCGCTCTGCGCCGATCGGCGCGGCAGCCCGTCGGCGCGCGTGGTGTACAGCCGATCCTTGAGGATGTCGAGATAGAACGCACCGAGGTCCTCGGAGCAGAAGGTCTGCAGCTTCTGCGACACGAGGTGGAACTCGTAGCGGTCGTAGTGTCCCGCCAGCTCCTCCTGCAGCCGCGCGGTCAGCGCAACGGCGTAACGATCGATCTCCAGCCACTGCTCGGGCGGCACGCCGTCCTTCGCCGCATCGAAATCGGACAGGTTCGCAAGCAGGAAGCGCAGCGTGTTGCGGATGCGCCGGTAGCCCTCGACGACGCGGTTCAGGATCTCCTTGGAGATGGAGAGCTCGCCCGAGTAGTCGGTGGAGCCGACCCACAGGCGGAGGATCTCCGCACCGAGGGTATCGGACACCTGCTGGGGCGCGATGACGTTGCCTTTCGACTTCGACATCTTCTTGCCCTCGCCGTCCACGACGAAGCCGTGGGTGAGCAGGCCCCTGTACGGCGGCACGCCGTTCAGCATGCACGAGACGAGCAGCGACGAGTGGAACCAGCCGCGGTGCTGATCCGAGCCTTCCAGGTAGAGGTCGGCGGGAAACGCCGTCTCCGCGGGATGCGAGCCGGCGCCGGTCTCGCGGCCGCGCGGACCGCCCATCACCGTCTGATGCGTGGAGCCCGAGTCGAACCACACGTCGAGCGTGTCCTTCACCTTCACGTAGCCGGCTGCGTCGGCGCCGAGGAGCTCTTCGGCGGTGACCGCCTGCCACGCCTCGATGCCGCCCTGCTCCACGCGCTTCGCCACCGCCTCGAGGAGCTCCAGCGTGCGCGGATGCAGCGCACCCGTCTCCTTGTGGATGAAGAACGGCATGGGCACGCCCCACTGCCGCTGCCGGGAGAGCGTCCAGTCGGGACGGTTCGCGATCATCCCGTGCAGGCGCGCCTGGCCCCACGCCGGGAAGAAACGCGTGTTCTCTACGCCGCGCAGCGCGGTCGTACGCAATGTCTCGGCCGGCTTCACGCCGTGGTAGCCGGGGACCTCGTCCATGCCGGCGAACCACTGCGTGGTGGCGCGCAGGATGACCGGAGTCTTGTGCCGCCAGCAGTGCATGTAGCTGTGCACGTAGTCGGCGCGCGAGAACAACGCCCCGGCCGCATCGATGGTCTTGACGATCTCGGGGTTGGCCTTCCAGATCATCTGTCCGCCGAACAGGGGCAGGCTCGGCGCGTAGTGGCCGTCGCCGAGCACCGGCGTGAGGATCTCGTCGTCCTTCATGCCGTAGCGCCGGCAGGACTCGAAGTCCTCGACGCCGTACGCGGGCGCGCTGTGCACGATTCCCGTGCCCTGCTCGAGCGTTACGTACTCGCCGAGATACACCGGTGAGTGGCGGTCGTAGAACGGATGGCGGAAGCGGACGTTCTCCAGCGCAGTGCCCTTGCAGCTCGCCACGGTCTCGCCCCGCAGGCCGAAGCGCGCGAGACACGCATCCTGCAGATCGGCCGCAAGGATCAGGTAGCCGCGCGGCGTGTCCACCAGGTGATAGGTGAAGTCGGGATGCACGTTGAGCGCCTGGTTCGCGGGGATCGTCCAGGGCGTGGTCGTCCAGATCACCGCATACCCGGGGCTGGCGGTGTCGAGGTGGGGCAAGCCGAACGCCCGCGCGAGGCGCTCGTGGTCGGCGAAGGGGAAGCCGACGTCGATGGCGAGATCCTTCCGGTCCTCGTACTCCACCTCGGCCTCCGCCAATGCGGAGCCGCAGTCGAAGCACCAGTTGACCGGCTTCAGGCCGCGATACACGTACCCCTTCTCCAGCAGCGCGCCCAGCGTCCGGATCTCGTCGGCCTCGTTCTTGTAGGCCATGGTGAGATAGGGGTCGTCCCAATCGCCCAGCACGCCGAGGCGCTCGAAATCCTTCTTCTGGCGCTCGATCTGCTCCGTGGCGTAGCTCCGCGCGAGGCGCTGCGTCTCCGCCGCCGGGATGTTCTTGCCGTGCTTCTTCTCGATCTGCACCTCGATGGGCATGCCGTGGCAATCCCACCCCGGCACGTAGGGCGCGTCGAAGCCGCCGAGCGTCCGGGACTTCACGATCATGTCCTTGAGGATCTTGTTGACCGCGTGGCCGATGTGGATGTCGCCGTTGGCGTAGGGGGGGCCGTCGTGCAGCACGAAGCGCGGGCGGCCCCTCGACGCTTCGCGGATGCGCTTGTAGAGCCCGCGCGCGCGCCACTCGGCGACCCACTTCGGCTCGCGCCTGGCGAGGTCGCCGCGCATCGGGAACGGCGTATCGGGAAGGTTGAGCGTGTTCTTGTAGTCAGGCATGGGTGTGATTCTTCAGGAAGTCGCGGGCCGCGTCGCAGTCGCGCGCGATCTGCGCCTTGAGGATGTCGAGGTCCGCATACTTCGCCTCGTCGCGGATCTTGGCGAGGAACTCGACGCGCAGGTGCCGGCCGTAGATGTCCTCGGCGAAGTCGAAGAGGTGCACCTCGAGCACGTAGCGGCCGCTGTCGGTGACCGTGGGCCGCACGCCGAGGCTCGCCACGCCGTCGCGGGGCGTGGGCTCGAGCCCGTGCACCCGGACCGCGAAGATGCCCGTGAAGGGCGGACGGTTGTGCTTCATCTTCACGTTCGCGGTGGCGAAGCCGAGCTCGCGTCCGAGCTTGTCGCCATGAACGACCCGGCCATCGATGCTGTAGGTGCGGCCGAGCAGCCGCCGCGCCCGTTCCAGGTCGCCGGCGGCGAGCGCGGCGCGCACCGCCGAGCTCGAGACGCGCTCGCCGTCCCGGGCGACGGTCGGCATGGTCTCCACTTCGAATCCGTGGCGTTCCCCGGCGGCGCACAGGGCGGCGATGTCGCCGGCGCGCCTCGCGCCATAGCGGAAGTCGTCCCCCACGAGCACCCACGCGGCCTGCAGCTCGTCCACCAGCACCCGTTGCACGAACGCTTCCGGCGGGAGCGACGCGAACGCCCGGGAGAAGCGGCGCACGTGCACGCGTTGCATGCCGTGCTTCGCCAGGAGCTCCACCTTCTCCCGGAAGCTCGTGATCCGCGTCGGGGCGGCAGCCGGGGCGAAGAGCTCGCGCGGATGCGGCTCGAACGTCAGCGCCGCCGGGATCACGCCGCGCGCGGCGGCCGCGGCCACGACGCGTGCGAGCATGGCCTGATGGCCGAGATGGACGCCGTCGAAGTTGCCGATGGTGACCGCGACGGGCGCGCGGGGGCATGCGGCGCTGCCGCCGCGGGTGACGAGCATGGAATCGGGCTGCCGGGATGACGCGAAAGCATTGAATTTTAGCCGCTTTGCGCAGTCCCGGCGAGCCTGTTGCTGCGCCGCGGGCGGGTGCCCACCGGCGCGCCGCGCTAGCCGCGCACCGCCGGGTTCAGGGCATAGGTGCCCATCAGCTCCGCCTTCGCAAGCACGTGGCCCTCGATCGCCTTGAGCACGTCGGGACCGCCGAACCGTCCCGAGACCGGGCATTTCTCCACGTCGAGCGCATGGAGCGTGAAGACGTAGTGGTGGAGGATCTCATCGTTCCACGGGGGGCAAGGGCCGTCGTAGCCGTAGTAGTCCCCGGCCATGTCCTTGTCGCCGGCGAACCAGCCGGTGTAGTCGTTGATTCCGTGGCGCATGCCCTGCCCCGCGTCCGGACCGGGCTTGCCGCGCGGGGTGACGCCCGCCGAGTGAGCGCCGGCGGCAAGGCTCGTGACCGTCGCCGGAATGTCGATCAGGACCCAGTGGTAGAAGTCCACGCGCGGCAGGGACTTCGGCACCGTCCGGCCTTCCTTGTTCACGTCGTCGCCCCTGCTCGGCACGTCGTAGTCGTGGCAGACGAGCGCGAAGGACTTCGTGCCCGCCGGCACGTCGGTCCACGCGAGCTGCGGGTTGCGGTTGGACGACAGCTCGATGCGCTGCTCGGGATGCGGTACCGCGAAAGCGTACTCCCCGGGAATCGCGCCGCCGTGGGTGAAGCTGGTGCTGGTGAGTTTCATCGCGTCTCCTCCTCGGTTCAGTTCAGCCGGGCGCACGCCGCGGCCACCTCGACGACCCGGGCGCGGACGTCGCCCGCATCCGGTGCATCCGGACGACGGCGCAGATAGGCCTGCAGGTCCTCCAGCGCTGCTCGGAATGCGCCCATCTCGGCATAGAGCGCCCCGCGGTCGCGAAGTTCTTCCGGCGCATCGGGCAGCACCGCGAGCATGCGGTTCATCACCGCCAGGGCGCGATCGGTGTCGCCGGCGCGCAGGTAGATCGCCTTCAGATTGCGCAGTACCCGCGCGAGGATCTGACGGGGCGGCGTGGCGGCAAGGTAGGGCTCGAGGTCCGCCGCGTCGGCAGCCGGTCCCGGCAGCACCTCGCGGAGACGTGCGCGCAGCTCGCTCGGCGCACGCGGCACGCCGCCGGCGAACGGATCGAGCACCAGCTCGCCGCGCCGTACGCGCAGCTTCACCAGGAAATGCCCGGGAAAGGACACGCCGCGCAGGGGGAGCCCGATGCGCCGGCCCACTTCCATGTACAGGATGGACAGCGTGATCGGGATGCCGGTGCGGCGCGTCAGCACTTCGTTCAGATAGCTGTTGCGCGGATCGTAGTACGCGTCCACGTTGCCGCGGAAGCCGAGCTCGGCGAAGAGGTGATGGTTCAGCGCGGCGATCCGCTGCTCGGCGAAGGCGTCGGCAGCGAGGCGGGAGCGGACGGTGACCGCCATCGAGTCGAGCTCGCCGCAGCATGCCGCCACATCGAGGTCGGGGTACTCATCCCGGGCGATCGCAAGGCATGCAGCACCGAGATCGACGGTCTCGCCCGCGACGAGATCGGCGAACCCCTGCAGGTCGGGCGTCATGCCGCGCGCCTCGTGAAGTCCCGGGGCCGGAAACCGAGCACCCACAGGGCGCCGAGATACACCAGCGCACCCAGCCCCACGACGCCCACGAGGGCCGCCGTCCGCACGGGCCACGCCGCCGCCAGCCACCACGCGGACGGTCCGGCCGCGAAATGCAGGACCGCCGCCATGGCGGCGAGCGCCGCGACCACCTTCAGGAAGTAGCGTCCCCACCCGGGCTGCGGCGCATACACGCCATGCTCGCGCAGCTTCCGGTACAGCAGCCCCGCGTTGAGGCAGGCCCCCAGGGAGATGGCCAGCGCAAGGCCGGCGTGGGCGAACGGGACGATGAACAGCGCGTTCATGGCCTGCGTGGCGAGGAGCGCGACGACGGCGATCTTCACCGGCGTCCGGATGTTCTGCCGCGCGTAGAAGGCAGGCGCGAGCACCTTGACGAGAATGAGACCGAGCAGGCCCACGCTGTACGCGATCAGCGCCTGGCGGGTCATCTCGACGTCGTGGGCATCGAACCGGCCGTGATGGAACAGCGTGGCGATGAGCGGCACGGCGAGCATCGCGAGCCCGACCGCGGCCGGAAGCGCGAGCATGAGCGTCAGCCGCAGTCCCCAGTCGAGGAGCTTCCCGAACTCTTCCGGGGCGCGCTCCGAATGGTGCTTGGAGAGGGAGGGCAGGAGCACCGTGCCCAGCGCCACGCCGAGCATGCCGGTGGGAAACTCCATCAGCCGGTCGGCATAGTAAAGCCAGGAGACGCTTCCCTCCTGCAGGAACGACGCGAAGATGGTGTTCAGGAGCAGGCTGAGCTGGCCGACGGACACGCCGATCACGGCCGGCCCCATGAGCAGCAGGATCCGACGAACGCCCGGGTCGCCGGGCGCCCAGCGGAGGCGCGGCAGCATGCCGATGCGGACGAGAAAAGGCACCTGCAGCGCGAGCTGCAGCACCCCGCCGGCGAACACCGCCCAGGCGAGCACCATGACGGGGGGATCGAAGTACGGCGCGAGCGCCAGCGCACCGACGATGAACGCGACGTTGAGCAGGGTCGGCGTGAACGCCGGCACCGCGAACCGGCTCCAGGTATTGAGAACGCCGCCGGCGAGCGACACCAGCGAGATGAAGAAGATGTACGGGAACGTGACCCGGAGCATCGCCACCGTCAGGTCGAACTTCTCCGCGTCCGCGGAGAAGCCCGGCGCGCTCACGTAGACGAGGAGCGGCGCGGCAACGACGCCGAGCGCGGTGACCGCGACCAGCGCCAGGGCGAGCAGCGTCGCGACGCGGTCGACCAGCCGCTTCGTCTCCGCCTCGCCGTTGCGGCTCTTGTACTCGGCCAGGATGGGCACGAAGGCCTGCGAGAACGCGCCCTCGGCGAAGAGGCGACGGAGCAGGTTGGGCAGCCGGAAGGCGACGAAGAAGGCGTCGGTCGCGAGCCCGGCGCCGAACATGCGCGCAATCACCGCGTCGCGAACGAAACCGAGAATGCGCGAGATCAGCGTCATGCCGCTGACCGTGGCCATGGCCTTGAGCAGGTTCATCGCGGACGCCGCGTGGGGCCGGGGCACATGCCGGCGATTATAAGGCCCGCCTCCGCGCGGGCGAGCCGCCGCTTGCCGGCGCATTCCGCACCGGCTATAATCGCGGGCTTTCCGAATTCAATCCCGATCGGGTGGACCGCCGGCGAGGCGGGCGTTCCCGGTCCTGCGAGACTTTCATGGCCAATACCGCACAAGCCCGCAAGCGGGCCCGGCAGTCCGAGAAGCAGCGCCAGCACAACGCGTCCCTGCGCTCCACGCTGCGCACCGCCCTCAAAGCCATCCGCAAGGCGATCGCCACCGGCGACAAGGCCGCCGCGCAGACCGCTTTCCGTACGTCGACCGCGATCGTCGATCGCATCGCCGACAAGAAGATCATCCACAAGAACAAGGCGGCCCGTCACAAGAGCCGCCTCTCCGCTCAGATCAAGGCGATGGCCTGAGGGCGCGCCGGCCTCCCCACGGGACGCCGGCACGCCGCTCGCGGAAGCGCCCGCCGACGCGCCACCCGCGTCGCTTCCGCTCCAGCGCAGATCTATCCGCACTTGCCCGGCTCCCCGCCGGGCATTTTCTTTTGTGCGCTCACTCCCGCAGGAAGCGCCGCCCCGGGCGCACCTGAAGCTCGTTGTCGCGCGCGAAGCTCTGCAGGAACTGGTAGGCCAGCGGCTCGAGCGCGTTGAGGCGCGCATCGACCACGACGCACTTCACGCCGTCGACGACGAGCGGCTGCACGTAGGGCGAGTAGCGCATGCGCTGGTCGGCGCCGAACTGCGACATCACGCCGCAGAGCCGCTCGGCCCAATCGCTCGGGCGGAAACGCTCGCCGTTCGTTGTGAGGCCGAGGATCACGAACTCGCTGGTTTCGACGCTCATCGGAGCGGACCGCGACGGAAAGGAAGGGAGGGTTGCGGACAAGGCCTGACGGGGGTGCGCGGCGCGGCGCAGCGCAGGATTCTACCCCACCCCCTGCGCGCGCCTTTCGGGCGTCATCGGCCGCGCCGGGTGGGGCGGGTACACCCGAAGGCGCGCTCCCGGAGCCCGGATGAGCAGGAAAAAATGCTTGCTGTTTAGCGGTTTGGCGTATCCTTGTCACAACCGCCGTGATATAGGTCGGGTAACTTCCTGAGGGGAGAAGGCGATGGGGGCCGCCACCATGACGACCAAGTACGGGTTCCGCATCCGTACGCGCACCGGGATGCAGGTCGACAACCTGATGATCCACGGGCGTGATCTCGCGGATGCCCAGCGCAAGCTGGAGCAGATGTACCGGCACTGCGAAATCCTGGAGACGAAGACGGTTCCCGTCGCGCGCCGCCTCGACGCATCGGCGTCGTTCGAGGAAGTGCTCGCGCTCATCACGAAGTAACCGCAGGCGGCTGGCGCCGCCACCCCCTAGACTTCCACAAAGCCGGTCGCCAGCAGCTCCTCGGCGAGCGCCGCGTAGTCGCGGGCACCGCGGCTCTTCGGGTCGTGCGCGAAGATGTCGCGGCGATGGTAGGGGCTCTCCGCGAGCGCCACGTTCTCCGCGATGCGCGTCACGCACAGCTCGTCGCCGAAGCGCGCCCGCAGGTCGGCCTCGATGTCGTGCGCCATGCGCCGGCGCGAATCGAACCGTGTCAGCACGTAGCGCCGCTCCACGCGCTTCTTGAGCACGCGCTCCAGCGCCTTCAGCGTGTTCTCCAGCTGCAGAGCACCCTTCACCGCGAGGAAGTCGGTCGAGATGGGCACGAGCACCTTGTCGGCGGCGAACACGCCGGAGAGCGAAAGCACGCCCAGCATCGGGCAGCAGTCCACGAAGAGCGGGCGCTCCGGCCCGGCACCCAGCATCGCATCGATGCCCTCCTTGAGCCGGTAGAGGATGCGCGGCCCCTTGCCGAACAGGGAGTCGACCTTCATCAGTTCGGAGTGCGCGGGCACCACGTCGGCCTCGCCCGGGACCGCCTCGTGGACGCCGAGCGGCACGCGGCGCGCGAGCGACTCGAGCGGCCGGTTCCCCGCGAAGAAGGCGAACACGCTGGCCTCCGAGCTCTCCGCCGGGGCGAGGATCCCCGAGAGGTGGGCCTGCGCATCGAGGTCGATCACCGCGGGGCGCAGGCCGCGGCTCGCCAACGCACCGGCGAGATTCAGCGTCGTGGTGGTCTTCCCCACCCCGCCCTTCTGGTTGAACACCGCCAGTCGCGTCACGGCCGCGCCATCCCGCTCATCGTGGTTCCTGCCGATTTTTGCAGCATCGGCCGTATGTTATGATCTTCGCGCGTGAAACGATCGATTGCCGTGCAGCGCGTTTGCGCGCGGGCGGTCGCACGGCGGCGCCGGCTGCATCGTTTCCCTGGTCCGACGGCGGCTTGAAGCCGCCGTCTTCGCTTCATCGCCCCGGATCCGTTTTCGTTCCCTCGCCGCATCGGAGCGCGCCATGGCTTCTCATCTGATGAACACCTACAACCGCCTGCCGGTGTCCTTCGCCCGCGGCGAAGGCGTGTGGCTGTGGGACGAGCAGGGCAACCGGTACCTGGACGCGCTGGCCGGGATCGCGGTGTCCGGCCTCGGGCACAACCATCCGCGGCTGGTGAAGGCAATCGCCGACCAGGCCGCGAAGGTCATCCACACGTCCAACATCTACGAGGTCCGGCTCCAGGACGAGCTCGCGGACGCGGTGTGCGCGCTCTCCGGAATGGATGAAGTCTTCTTCTGCAACTCCGGCGCCGAGGCGAACGAAGCGGCGATCAAGCTGGCGCGCCTCTACGGCCACAAGAATGGCATCGACAACGCCGCGATCATCGTGATGGAGAAGGCGTGGCACGGGCGGACGCTCGCCACGCTGTCGGCGACCGGCAGCCGCAAGGCGCAGGCCGGCTTCGAGCCGCTGATGAGCGGCTTCATCCGCGTGCCGTACAACGACGCGGGTGCGGTGCGCCAGGCCGCGTCGAACAACCGCAACATCGTCGGCGTGCTCATGGAAGTGCTGCAGGGAGAAGGCGGCATCCACGTCGCCGACCTCGAGTACGTGCGCTTCCTGCGCCGGCTCTGCGACGAGAACGGCTGGCTCCTCATGATCGACGAGGTGCAGTCCGGCATCGGGCGCACCGGCAAGTGGTTCGGCTACCAGCACGCCGGCGTCAAGCCGGACGTGGTCACGCTCGCGAAGGGGCTGGCCTCCGGCGTGCCGATCGGCGCCTGCCTCGCGGCCGGCAAGGCCGCCGGTGTCTTCGGCCCCGGCAATCATGGCACCACGTTCGGCGGAGGACCGCTCGTGTGCGCCGCCGGACTCGCGACGCTGCGCGCGATCGAGGACGAGAAGCTGATCGCGAACGCCGCCGAGACCGGCGAGATCATCCGGCATGGCCTGCGCGACGCGCTCGGCGGCGTCAAGGGCGTGGTGGACGTGCGCGGCATGGGGCTCATGATCGGCGTCGAGCTCGACCGTCCCTGCGGCGACCTGGTGAAGCAGGCGCTTGCGGCGGGCCTGCTGATCAACGTCACGAACGACAAGGTGATCCGGCTGCTGCCGCCGCTCGTGATCCGCGCGGAAGAAGCCCGCGAAGTGGCGGCGCGGCTTGCGCCGCTCGTCAAGGCGTTCCTCCAGGCCTGACCATGACGGCGCCGCGGCACTTCCTGCAGTTCAAGGACTTCTCGCTGGAGGAGCTCGAGTACCTGTTCGAGCGCACCCGCTGGATCAAGGAGAAGTTCAAGCGCTACGAGCGCTACTGGCCGCTCGCCGACCGCACGCTGGTGATGATCTTCGAGAAGCAGTCGACGCGCACCCGCCTCTCCTTCGAGGCCGGCATCCAGCAGCTTGGCGGCATCGGCGTCTATCTGAACACCCGCGATTCGCAGCTCGGCCGCGGCGAGCCGGTGGAGGACGCGGCGCAGGTCATCTCGCGGATGTCGGACCTCGTGATGATCCGGACCTTCGAGCAGGACATCATCGAGCGGTTCGCCGCGAACTCGCGGGTGCCGGTGATCAACGGGCTCACCAACGAGTACCACCCGTGCCAGATCCTGGCCGACATCTACACCTACATCGAGCATCGCGGCTCGATCCGTGGGAAGACGGTCGCGTGGATCGGCGACGCGAACAACGTCTGCAACACCTGGCTGCAGGCGGCGACGATCTTCGGCTTCAACGTGCACGTCTCGACGCCGCCCGGCTACGAGGTGGAGCCGGAGCGCGCCGGCATCTACGACGACACGTACTACGAGGCCTTCGCCGACCCGATGGATGCCGCGCGCGGCGCGCACCTCATCACCACCGACGTGTGGACCAGCATGGGCTTCGAGGCGGAGAACGAGGCGCGCCGCAAGGCGTTCGCCGACTGGCAGGTGGATGCCGACATGATGCGCGTGGCCGCACCGGACGCGCTCTTCATGCACTGCCTGCCGGCGCATCGGGGCGAGGAAGTGGCGGCCGAGGTGATGGACGGGCCGCAGAGCGTCGTCTGGGACGAGGCCGAGAACCGGCTGCACACCCAGAAGGCGCTGATGGAATTTCTGATCATGGGAAGAATCGCGAATGGGTGAGGCAGTGGGGATGAAGGGGACTGCGAAGCAATCGAAGAACAAGGTGAACAAGGTCGTGCTCGCCTACTCCGGCGGGCTGGACACCTCGGTGATCCTGAAATGGCTGGTGGACGTCTACGGCTGCGAGGTCGTGACCTTCACGGCGGACATCGGCCAGGGCGAGGAGCTCGAGCCGGCGCGCCGGAAGGCGAAGCTCCTCGGGGTGAAGCAGATCTTCATCGAGGACCTGAAGGAGGAGTTCGTCCGCGACTTCGTGTTCCCGATGTTCCGGGCCAACGCGCTGTACGAGGGGGAGTACCTGCTCGGCACGTCGATCGCGCGGCCGCTCATCGCGAAGCACATGGTCGAGATCGCGAAGAAGACCGGGGCCGACGCCATCTCCCACGGCGCGACCGGCAAGGGCAACGACCAGGTTCGCTTCGAGCTCGGCGCGTACGCGCTCATGCCGAACGTGAAGATCATCGCGCCGTGGCGCGAATGGGACCTGACGAGCCGCGAGAAGCTCCTCGCCTATGCCGACAAGCACGGCATCCCGGTCGATTTCAAGAAGCGCAAGGGCGGCGCGCCCTACTCCATGGACGCGAATCTCCTGCACATCTCCTACGAGGGCGGGATCCTCGAGGACCCGAGCTTCGAGCCGGAGGAGTCGATGTGGCGGCTCACCGTCTCGCCTGAGAAGGCCCCGGCCCGGCCGCAGTACGTGGAGCTCGGCTACGAGCGGGGGGACATCGTCTCCATCGACGGCAAGCGCCTGTCGCCCGCGAAGGTGCTCGCTACGCTCAACGCCCTCGGCGGAAAGCACGGCATCGGCCGCCTCGACCTGGTGGAGAACCGCTACGTCGGCATGAAGTCGCGCGGCTGCTACGAGACCCCGGGCGGCACCATCATGCTCAAGGCACACCGGGCGATGGAGTCGATCACGCTCGACCGCGAGGTGGTGGCGCTCAAGGATGACCTGATGCCGCGCTACGCGCGCCTGGTCTACAACGGCTACTGGTTCAGCCCGGAGCGGCGCCTCCTGCAGACGCTCATCGACGAGTCCCAGCGGACCGTGAACGGCACCGTGCGCGTGAAGCTCTACAAGGGCACCGTCACCACCGTGGGCCGCGCCTCGAAGACCGACTCGCTGTTCGACCCGGCCATCGTGACGTTCGAGGAAGACTACGGCGCGTACAACCAGGCGGACGCCGGCGGGTTCATCAAGCTGAACGCGCTCCGCATGCGCATCGCGGCCAACCGCAAGCGCGGCCGGCGCGCCTAGGAGCGGTCCGGAGCACCACGTGCCGGATCTGCGGCTGCGCATCCTGTCGGACCTGCATCTGGAGGCGGCGGACTTCGAAGTCCCGGCCGTGGATGCCGACGTGGTGATTCTCGCCGGCGACATCGCCAACGGCGGCGACGGCATCGCCTGGGGCCAGGTCGCGTTCGACGGCCCCGTGCTCTACGTGCCCGGCAACCACGAGTTTTACGACCGCGACTACGACGACGCGCGCGCGGAGATGCAGTCGGCGGCGCGCGGCTCGGCGGTGACGCTGATGGAGCGCGAGGAACGGATTCTCGGCGGGGTGCGCTTCCTCGGCTGCACGCTGTGGACCGACTTCGCGCTGGAAGGCGAGGCGGGCTTCGAGCGGGCCATGCGCCACCGGAAGTGGCTGATCGACTACACCGCGATCCGCTGGGGCGACCGCACCCTCGCGCCCGAGGACACCATCGCCTTCAACCACCAGGACGCCGCGTGGCTCGCCGCCCGGCTGGAGACGCGCTTCGACGGACCCACCGTGGTGATCACGCATCACGCCCCGCAGCGCGGCAGCATCGCACCGGCCTTCGCCGCGCATCCGCTGAACCCCGCGTTCGTCACCGACCTCGACGCGCTGATGGGCCGCGCGGCGCTCTGGATCCACGGTCACACGCACACCGCCTTCGACTACGATGTGCGCGGGACGCGCGTCGTCTGCAACCCACGCGGCTACCCGCACGAGACGACCGGATTCGATCCGGCGCTGGTGATCACCGTCTAGAAGAAGACCGGCATGGAAACCTACCTGTTCGACTGGCTCAACCTCCTGGTGAGGTGGCTCCACATCATCGCCGGCATCGCCTGGATCGGCGCCTCCTTCTACTTCGTCTGGCTCGACAACCACCTGGTGCCGCCGAAGAACCCGAAGGACGCGTCCGAGCGCGGGGTGTACGGCGAGATCTGGAGCGTGCACGGCGGCGGCTTCTACCATGCGCAGAAGTTCATGCTCGGCCCCAAGGGCGAGCCGCTGTCGGACAACCTGCACTGGTTCAAGTGGGAGGCGTACTGGACCTGGATCTCGGGCATGGGCATGCTCGCGATCGTCTACTGGTACGGCGCCAACGCCTACCTCATCGATCGCAGCGTCATGGACCTCTCCGTGCCCGCGGCGATCGCCCTCTCGGCCGGGTCGCTGGTCGTCGGCTGGCTCGTGTACGACACGCTGTGCAAGGTCATCGCCAACGAGCGTGTGCTCGGCGTCGTGCTGTTCCTGCTCCTCACCGCGGCAGCGTGGGGCTATGGGCAGGTGTTCGGCGCGCGCGCGGCGTACATCCACGTCGGCGCGCTCATCGGCACCATCATGGTCTGGAACGTGTTCTTCCACGTCATCCCGGGACAGCGCCGGATGGTGGAGGCGATCCGCGCAGGCCGCACGCCCGAAGCGAAGCCCGGCATCGTGGGCAAGCAGCGCAGCGTCCACAACACCTACTTCACCCTGCCGGTGCTGTTCATGATGATCAGCAACCACTACCCGATGACCTACGGCCACCGGCACGCCTGGCTGGTGCTCGCCGCGATCTCCTTCGCGGGCGTGCTCATCCGGCAGTTCTTCGTGCTGCGGCACAAGGGCACGGAGCAGTGGGGCCTGCCCGCGGCGGGCGTGGCGGTGCTCGCCGCCCTCGCCTTCGTGCTCATGCCCCGGCAGGCTGCGGGCCCCGCCTCCGCGGAGGCGGTGCGGTTCGCCGCCGTGCAACCGATCATCCAGGAGCGCTGCACCGTGTGCCATGCGCAGAAGCCCACGTTCGCGGGCTTCGAGCAGCCCCCCGGCGGCGTGATGCTCGACACGCCCGACCGCATCAAGGCCGCCGCGGCGCGCATCCATCAGCAGAGCGTCGCCACCCAGGCGATGCCGATCGGCAACCTGACCAAGATGACGCCCGATGAGCGGGCGCTGCTCGGCAAGTGGATCGCCGACGGAGCGAAGCTCGACTGACGCCGCGCGCCGCCCCGGCGCGGCCACGGATCGGCTATCTTAGGACGGGTCGACCGATCACCGCCCGAGGAACACGCGCATGAACGCACCACGCGACCGCGAAATCCTGATCGCCGGCGGCGGCATCGGCGGAGTGGCCGCCGCCCTGGCCCTGGCGAAGTGCGGCTGGCGCGCCCGCGTCTTCGAGAAGGCGCCGGAGTTCGGCGAGATCGGCTACGGCATCCAGCAGGGACCGAACGCGTACCGCGTGCTCGACTGGCTCGGGGTCATGAAGGCACTCGAGCCGCAGGCGGTCTTCACGCGCAACCTCATCCTCGTCGACGCGCTCACCGACCGGGAGCTCGCGCGCATTCCCTGCGGCGACGCGTTCCGGCAGCGCTACGGCGCGCCCTACACCGTCGTGCACCGCCGCGACCTGCATGGCGCCCTGCTCGACGCCTGCCGGAATCGCGACGAGATCGCGCTCCACACCTCGAAGGAGCTCGTGGACTTCACCGATCGCGGCGACGGCGTCGTCGCCCGCTTCGCCGACGGCTCGGAGTACGCAGGCGCGGCGCTGATCGGCGCTGACGGGCTGCGCTCGCGCGTGCGCGAGCGGATCATCGGCGACGGGCCGCCCCGCCCCTCCGGTCACGTCACCTACCGGGGGGTGGTGCCCCTCGACCAGGTGAAGGACCAGTCGCACTTCGACGACATGGTCATCTGGTGCGGCCCCGACCTGCACTTCGTCCAGTACCGCCTCCGCGGCGGGACGGTGATGAACAACGTGGCGACGGTGGTCAGCCGCAAGTTCAGGCAGGGAGAGCGCGAGCACTACGGAGGCCCCGAGGAGCTGATGGAAGCCTTCTCCCGAACGACCCCGCACGTGCAGGAGATGCTCTCCTGCGTGGGCAAGGACAAGAACTGGCTCCTGCACGACCGCGATCCGCTGCCCGGCTGGACCCAGGGGCGGGTGACCCTGCTGGGGGACGCCGCGCATCCGACGCTGCAATACCTCGCGCAGGGCGCGTGCATGGCGATCGAGGACGCGGTCGTGCTCGCGCTGAAGCTGCGGGACGCCGGCCGCGAAGTCGGCCTGGCGCTCGAGGCCTACGAACGCGAGCGCTACCTGCGTGCCATCCGCGTGCCGGTCACCGCACGCATCTTCGGCGAGATCCTCCATTGCGACGGCGGCACGCGCGACCTGCGCAACCACCTGCTCTCGCAGCGCACGAACGAGACCACCTGGGAGTTCGACTGGCTCTACCGGGGGATCCCGCTGCCCGCCTGAGGCGGGCAGCCCGCTACTCGTAGCGGTTGGTGAGCGTCCCCACGCCGTCGATGATCACGCTGACGGTGCTCCCGGGCTTCATGGAGCCCACGCCGATGGACGTGCCGCAGGCGACGACGTCGCCCGGCTCGAGCGTCATGTCGCGCGAGACGAGGCTGACTAGCTTCGCCGGCCCGAAGATCATGTCGGCCACCGGATAGTTCTGGCGCTCCTGCTCGTTCAGCACCAGCCGGATGGTGAGGCTCGAGGGATCGACCCCGGTGGCGATGCCGGGACCGAAGACGCCGAAGGTGTCGAAGCTCTTCGCGCGCGTCCACTGCGCGAACGTCGCGTCCTTGTTGATGAGTTCCGCCGCGGTCACGTCGTTGATGCAGGTATAGCCGAAGATGTGGGCGGCCGCATCCGTCTCGCTCACGTGCGACGCACGCCGGCCGATCACCACGCCGAGCTCGCCCTCGTACACCACCTTGCCGTCGTAGGCGGCCGGCTTGCGGATGGTTTCGCCGTGCGCAAGGAAGGAGTTGTTGCCCTTGAGGAAGTACAGCGGCTCGGCCGGCTCCGGGTTCCCCAGCTTGGCCGCGAGCTGATGGAAGTTGTTCCAGAGCGCGACCATCTTGGAGGGCACGCACGGCGTGAGCAGCTTCACCGCGGTCAGGCTCAGCGTGTCCCCGGTGGGCACAGGTGCGGCGAACATGTCGCCGCGATACACCGTGATGGTGTCGTCCTCCAGCGTGCCGAAACCGGTGCGGCCGCCGTGCTCGAATCGAATCCAGTACGCCATGCTCAAGCTCCCGCTCGTTTGTAGATCTCTCGCGCGGCATCCACGCCCGCTCCGCGCGGCAGGCGGAAGCCCTCGGCGGCGAGCACGGTCTCCAGCGCGCCGAGCGTGACCAGCACGGCGTCCTTGCGCGCGTTGTAGCCCATGGCGCCGATGCGCCAGATGCGGCCGTGAAGCGGCCCGAAGGACGTCCCGATCTCGATGTTGAAGTCCTCCAGCAGCGCGGCACGGGCGCGATCGCCGTTCACGCCTTCCGGAATCCAGATGCCGGTCACGTTCGGCATCTTGTGCGCGAGGTCGCCGAACACGTCGAGTCCCATGGCCTGCACCCCCGCCACTACCGCCTGGCTCGCCAGCGCATGTCGGCGGAACACCGACGGGTGGCCCTCCTGCAGGAAGATCCGGGCGCACTCCCGCGCGCAGTACAGCATGGTGGTCGATTCGGTGTGGTGGTTGAGCGCGAGGTCGCTCCAGTAATCCATCACCATCGCGAGGTCGAAGTAGTTCGACGGCACCATCCGCCCCTCGCCCGGGACGTAGTCCTTCGGACGCAGCCCTTCCTCGATGTGGCGCCGGCGATAGATCGCGCGCGCCATGGCGTCGGAGATCGTCACCGGCGCGGCGCCCGACGGCCCGGCCAGGCACTTCTGCAGCCCGCCGGTCACCGCGTCGATCTGCCACTCGTCCACCGGCAAGGGCATCCCGCCGACGGTCGCCGTCGCATCGACCTGCAGCATCGCGCCGTAGCGCCGGCAGAGCTTGCCGATCTCGTCGAGCGGCTGCGCCATGGTCGTGGACGTGTCCCCCTGGCACACCGCGACGAGCTTCGGCGAGAACGCCTTGAGCTCGCGCTCGACCTGCTCCGGCGTGAACACCGTGCCCCACTCGGTCTCCACCACCCGCAGGTCGGCGGCGCAGCGGCGTGCGATCTCCGCCTTGAGCTGCCCGAAGCGCCCGAACGACAGGACCAGAACGCGGTCGCCCGGCTCCACCGCCGACACCATCACCGCCTCGATCGCCGAGCGCGCGGTGCCGTCGATGATGAACGTCCAGCGGTTCTCGGTGAGGAAGAGGCGTCGGTACAGCGCCATCGTCTGCTTCATGTACCCGCGGAACTGCGGGTCGAACTGGCCCTGCAGCTGCGTGGACATCGCCTGCAGCACGCGCGGGTCGACGTTGATCGGGCCCGGGCCCATGAGCAGACGCGGCCTGGGATTGAGGTCGGCGAGCAGCGCCGACTCGTCGTCGAGCTCGGCGAGCGGGGGAAGATCCGGTTTCATGGCTGCGGACGGCGGGGGCGGAATCGCGGATGCTATCACCGCTCAGGGGGCGGGGAAGCGGCTCGCCCAGTGGCGCGCGATGTCGATCCGCCTGCACACCCAGACCCGGTCGTGACGCTCGATGTGGTCGAGGAAGCGCTGCAGGGCGGCGAGCCGGCCGGGGCGGCCGAGCAGCCGGCAGTGCATGCCGATCGACATCATGCGCGGCGTCTCCGCGCCTTCCGCGTAGAGCACGTCGAAGGAGTCGCGCAGGTACTCGAAGAAATGCGCCGCGGTATTGAAGCCCTGCGGCGTGGCGAAGCGCATGTCGTTCGCATCCAGCGTATACGGGACCACGAGCGTGGACTTGCCGGCGACGCGCATCCAGAACGGCAGGTCGTCGCCGTAGTAGTCCGAGTCGTACGCGTAGTCGCCGCGCTCGACCAGCAGCCGGCGGGTATTCGGGCTGTCGCGGCCGGTGTACCAGCCGAGCGGCCACGCGTTGTTCGTGAGGCGGCGCACGATGTCGGTGGCGATGCGCATGTGCTCGCGCTCGGCGGCTTCGTCCATCGACTGGTAATGGATCCAGCGCCAGCCGTGGTTGGCGATCTCGTGGCCGAGCTCGCAGAAGGCCGCGGTGAGCTCGGGATGGCGCTCGAGCGCCATCGCGACGCCGAAGACGGTGAGCGGCAGCCGGCGCTTCTCGAACTCCTTCAGGATGCGCCACACGCCCACGCGCGAGCCGTACTCGTAGATCGAGTCCATGCTCATGTGCCGCGCCGGGAACGCCGCGGCGCCGATGATCTCCGACAGGAACTGCTCCGACGCCGGATCCCCGTGGAGCACGTTGTTCTCGCCGCCTTCCTCGTAGTTGAGGACGAACTGCACGGCGATGCGGGCGTTGCCCGGCCACCCCGAGTGCGGCGGATTGCGGCCGTAACCGGCCAGGTCGCGCGGATAGGGCGCTCCGGTGTCGTACACGTTCATCGGCTCTCCAGCAGGTCCAGGAAGGTCAGCGCCATCACCTCGGTGGCGCGATACAGATCGTCGAGGACGAGGTTCTCGTCGGCGCGGTGGCCGTTCGCCTCCTCCAGCGTGCGCGGCCCGGCGCCGTACAGCACGGTGGGGATGTCCGCCTCGCTGTAGTGCCGTGCGTCGGTGTAGAGCGGCACGCCGTGCGGCTTCACGTCCACCCCGAAAACCTGGCGCGCGTTCTTCGCGATCGCATGCACCATGTGCTCCTGCCCGGGGCGCCGCACGAACGGCTTCGCGAGCAGGATGCGCCGCACTTCGCAACGGATCCCTTTCCACGCCGCGGCCGACTTGCGGATCAGCGCGGTGAGCACGCGCTCGGCATCGGCCGGATTCTCGTCGGGGATGATGCGCCGGTCGAGCCGGAACACCACGCGGTCGGGCACGACGTTGGTGTTGATGCCGCCGCTGATGAGACCGACCACCAGCGTGGGGCTGCCGATGCCGGGCACGGTGGACTCGTGCGCGACCAGCGCCTTGCGATAAGCGTAGATGTCCTGGAGGATCGCGGCGGCCGCTTCCATCGCATCGTCGCCCTTCTCCGGCTCGGCCGCGTGGCCCGACTTGCCGATCACCTCGACCTCGAGGTGCAGGCAGCCGTTGTGCGCGGTCGTCACGCCGTAGGCAAAGCCGGCGCAGATGGCGAAGTCGGGCCGGGTGATGCCTTCGCGCAGCAGCCACGCCGGACCGATCTCCCCGCCCGCCTCCTCGTCGTAGGTGAAGTGCAGCTCGACCGCGCCGGCGAGCGGGACGCCGGCAGCCTTCAGCGCGAGCAGCGCCCACGTGTAGGTGGCGAAGTCGGACTTGGACACCGCGACGCCCCGACCGTACATGCGCCCGTCGCGGACCGCCGCCGCATACGGATCGACGCTCCATCCGCCGCCCGGCGGCACGACGTCGCCGTGCGCGTTGCAGGCGATCACCGGGCCCGGGCCGAAACGCTCGCGCACGACGAGATTGGTGCACGTCTTCATGCCGTGCTGGCCGACGAGGTCCGCGGGGACCGGATGCCGCTCGACCGCGAAGCCGAGCGCCTCGAGCGCGCGTGCGGTGTGCTCGGCGTGCGGCGCGCAGTCGCCGGGCGGATTGTCCGACGGCACGCGCACCAGGGAGGCGAGGAACGCCGTCTGGCGTTCGCGCTCGGCCGCGAGGAAGGCGCGGATGCGTTCGCGCGCTCCGCTCATCGCCTTCTCCGCGGGTCGAAGCGCTCGATGAAGCGCATGAAGACCCGCGCGCCGGTGGCGGCATCGTCCAGCGTGATCGCCTCCGCCGGGTTGTGGGAGATGCCGCCCTTGCAGCGCACGAACAGCATGGCGATGTCGGCGAGCGCGATCATCGCCATGCCGTCGTGGCCGGCGCCGGAGGGCAGCTCGCGCACCGCGATCCCCTCGGCCGCCACCGCCTCCGCCACCTGCTCCATCAGCCACGGCGCGCACGGCGCGGTGCGCCCTTCGTGCGTCTTGTTGGCAGTGATCTTCACGTTGCGCCGCTCGCCGACCGCCGCGAAGGCGCCCAGGATGTCCATCACCGCCTCCTCGCGCACGGCATCGTGAGGCGAGCGCACGTCCAGCGTGAGGCGCGCCCGGCCGGGCACGACGTTCACCGCCCCGGGCAGGGCCTCGAGCCTGCCGACCGTCCCGACGAGGTCGCGGGTGCGGCGGGCGATGCGCTCCACTTCGAGCACGCACTCGGCGGCCGCGGCGAGTGCGTCCTGGCGCAGCGTCATCGGGACCGTGCCGGCATGCCCGGCCATCCCCTCGATCTCGACCGCGAATCGCGTGGCGCCGCTGATCGCGGTCACCACCCCCACCGGCAGACCCTCGGCCTCCAGCACCGGCCCCTGCTCGATGTGCAGCTCGGCGTACGCGAGCACGTCGCTGCGCCGGCGCGCAGCCTTCGCGATGGCGCCGGGATTCAGGCCGAACCGCTCCAGCGCCTGCGCCATCGTCACGCCGTCGCGGTCGGTCGCCGCCAGCGTCTGCGGCTGGAAGGTGCCGGCGACCGCGCGGCTGCCGAGCAGCGTCGCGTTGAAGCGCACGCCCTCCTCGTCCGCGAACCCCACCACCTCGATGGCGAACGGCAGCCGGATGCCGCGCGCCTGCAGGCTGGCCACGCACTCGATGGCGACCACCACGCCGAGCATGCCGTCGTACTTGCCGGCGTCGCGGACCGTGTCGAGGTGCGACCCCAGCATCAGGCACGGCAGCCCGGGACGCTCGCCCTCGTAGCGGCCGACGCAGTTCCCGATCGCATCCAGCCGGGCGGTCATGCCCGCGTCGCGCATCCAGCCCAGCACGAGTTCGTTGGCGAGGCGCTGCTCGTTGGAGAGGAAGACGCGCGTGAGCGCCCCCTCGGTTTCCGAGAGGCGCGCGAGCGCTTCGCACCGGTCCCAGATGCGCTGCGCGGAGAGCGTGTCGTCGAGGGCGGTCATGGGTTCCTTCACTCCTGCAGCAGAACCGCGCGCAGGTCGAGCTCCGCGTCCGGTCGGCGCTCGAGGTCGAGCGTGCGCTCGACGTGCGCGAGGTGCTCGCGCATCAGCTTCGCGGCAAGGCCCGCGTCGCGCTTGCGCACGGCGTCGGCCAGACGCTGATGCTCGTCCGCGCCGCAGTCGGAACCGCCGCGCGCGCCGTACAGCGCGATGATCAACGACGAGCGCGCGATCAGCTCGCGCAGCATCGCGCCGAGCACGGCATTGCCGGCCATCTCGGCGAGCAGCGCGTGGAACTCGCCCGACAGCTTGATCTGTGCACGACGGTCGGCCGCCTCGCGCGCCGCCTGCTCCCGCGCGACGTGCTCGCGCAGGCGCTCTACGTCGGCCGCGCGGCCCTGCTCGGCAACGCGCGCGGCAAGCAGCGGCTCGATCGCGGCGCGGGCGTCGAAGACGTCGCGGGCCTCGTCCACCGTCGGCTCGGCGACGAAGGCGCCGCGGTTGGCCACCTGCTTCACCACCTTCTCGCCGGCAAGGCGGAAGAGCACCTGGCGGATGCGCGTGCGGCTGACCCCGAAGGTCTCCGCGAGCCGGTCCTCGCCGAGCTTGGTCCCAGGCGGCAGGCGGTGCTCGAGGATCGCGGCGAGCATCCGCTCGGCGATCGCGTCGTCGGTCAGCGGGCGGCGGCGGGCGGGGCGCGGCATGTTGCGAAATGTACGCAATTTCTGTACGCTTAGCAACAATCGATCGTATACAATTTCTCCGCCCCGGGTCATCGCCATGCACGCCATCACCGACGTCAACGCCATGTCGCGGGAGGCCTTCATCGCCGCCTTCGGCAGCGTCTTCGAGCACTCGCCGTGGGTCGCCGAGCGCGCATGGGGGCGCCGTCCCTTCGCCGACGCGGCCGACCTGCACGCTGCGATGGCGGCGGCCGTGCGCTCGGCCGCACCGGACGAGCAACTCGCGCTCATCCGCGCCCATCCCGAGCTCGCGGGGCGGGAGGCCGTGGCCGGTGCGCTCACGGCAGCGTCCACCGGCGAACAGGGTCGCCTCGGCTTCACCGCGCTGTCGCGAGAGGAGTTCGAACGCGTCGCGCGCGCCAATGCCGCATATCGCGACCGCCACGGGTTCCCCTGCATCGTGGCCTTGCGGCTGCACGCCACCCGCGACACCGTGATCGCCGAGATGGAGCGGCGCGCCGCGGACGGCGATCGCGACGCCGAGATCGCCCGCGCCCTCGAACAGATCGAAGCCATCACCCGCGGCCGGCTCGACCGCCTCGTCGCCCCCTGAAAGGAGCCGCCCATGGCCGGCATCAGCACCCACGTCCTCGACACGACTGTCGGCCGTCCGGCGGTCGGCATGCGCCTGGAGTTCTCGGTCATGCGCGACGGCGCGTGGCAACGGGTCCGTGAGACCGCGACCAACGCGGACGGGCGGACCGACGGTCCGCTGCTGGCGGCGGCCGACATGGCGCCGGGGCAGTACCGCATCGTCTTCCACGTGGCCGAGTTCTACCGGGGCCGCGGCATCGCCCTTCCCGATCCGCCGTTCCTCGATCGCGTGCCGCTCCGTTTCGGCGTCGCCGACACGGCCGCGCACTATCACGTGCCGCTGCTCTGCTCGCCGTGGAGCTATTCGACCTACCGCGGCAGCTGACGCCCGGCGGCCGGCCGCGGCCCCGGTTTAGAATCACGCCATGCGCGTGCACGCCACCCGTCGCCGTTTCCTCGCCGCAGCCGGCGCACTGACGCTGGCGGGCTGCGCCACGTACCGGTACCGCGCGCCCGAGAAGGGGCCGGTGGCGGCGATGTTCCCCGGCCGCGTCGACGACGGCGGCTTCATGGAAGCGGGCTACCGCGGACTGCAGCGCATCGAGCGCGAGCTGGGCATCCCGGTGACGCACGTCGACAACGTGGCGCCGGAGCGCGAAGCCATGCTGGAGGCACTCCGGCGCCTGGCGAAGTCCGACGCGACGCTCGTCATCGCGCACGGCGGCCAGGCGGCGGAAGCGGCGCAGCGCGTGGCGTGGGAGTTTCCCGAGCAGCGCTTCGCATCGATCCAGGGCGACCTCACCCGCCCCAACCTCGCGGTCTACGAAGTGCGGCAGGAGCAATCCGCGTGGCTCGCCGGCGCGGCGGCGGGGCTGCTGACGAAGTCGGGCGTGGTCGGCCACCTCTCCGGCCTGCGCGTGGCGCCCGGTCTGCTCGCCCGCGCCGCGTACGCCGACGGCCTGCGCACCACCAATCCCAAGGCGAAGCTCCTGACGACCTTCTCCGGCTCGCAGGACGACGCCGCGGCGAACAAGCGCGCCACGCTCGCGCAGATCGACGCCGGCGCCGACGTCGTGTTCACGATGCTCAATGCCGGCCGTGCCGGCGCCATCGAGGCCTGCCGCGAGCGCGGCGTGCCGCAGATCGGCAACGTGCGCGACTGGGTGGCGGCGATGCCCGAGGTGTTCGTGGGCGCCGCGGTCGCCGACGCGGGCTTCGCGTTGTTCGCCGCCGGCCGCGACCTGAAGGACAATCTGCTGAAGGGCGACATCGTGAAGCGGTTCGGTCTCGGGCACCCGGAGGCGGTGCGCTTCGTGCTCGCCGACGGAGTCGCCCCGGCCGTCAGGACCCGCGTCGCCGATCTCTCGGTCGACCTCGCCGCCGGACGCGTCGCCCTGCCCACCACCTACACCGGACCGGAGTTCACCGCCTGACATGCCCGGCATCTCGATCCACGTCGTCGACGTTTCCCGGGGGGTCGTGGCCTCATGGATGCGCGTCGAGGTCTATGCGCTCGAGGCGGACCGCCGCCTGGTCGCGAGCGGCATCGTGAGCGCCCGGGGCCTGGTCGAGGAGCCGGTGCTCGCCGAACGGTTCCGCCCCGGCGTGTACGAGGCGGTCTTCCACGTCGCCGCGTACTACCGCGCGGTCGGGCTTGCGCTCCCGGCGATTCCGTTCCTGGACGTGGTGCCCTACCGCTTCGGCATCGCCGATCCGGAGGCGCATTACCACCTGCCCATGAAAGTGACGCCGTGGGGCTTTTCCTGCTTCCGCGGCGGCGCCTGAGAGCGAGACCCACGCATGCCCTCCTTCGACATCACTTCGGAAGTCAACAAGGTCGAACTCAGGAACGCCATCGACCAGGCGAACAAGGAGATCGCGACGCGCTTCGACTTCAAGGGGTCGGACGCGCGCATCGAGGAGGCCGAGCTCGTCGTCACGCTCTACGCGGACGACGACTTCAAGCTGAAGCAGGTGATGGACATCCTGGTCGGCAAGCTCGCCAAGCGCAACGTCGACGTGCGCGCGCTGGATCCGAAGGACCCGGAGAAGGTGGGCGGCAACAAGGTGAAGCAGGCGGTCACGGTGCGCAACGGCATCGAGTCCGACCGGGCCAAGCAGATCGTGAAGCTGCTCAAGGAGAGCAAGCTCAAGGTGCAGGGGTCGATCCAGGGCGAGGCGGTGCGCGTCTCGGGGGCGAAGAAGGACGACCTGCAGGCCGCCATCCAGCACGTCAGGAAGTCGGTCACCGACATCCCGCTGCAGTTCGCCAATTTCCGCGACTGAGCGCCAGGCGGCGCCAGGCGACGCCGCCGCCTTCCGCGCCACGCGGCCGCGCGTGCCGGCGACGATCGCGCTGGTCGCGATCAACGTCGCGACGTTCGCCGCCGGCGCCCTCTCGGGCGTACCGCTTCTCGACCCGCCGCCGGACGCGCTGCTGCCATGGGGCGCGAACATTGGCCCGCTGACCACCGACGGCCAGCCCTGGCGCACCCTGACCAGCGCCTTCGTGCACTTCGGGCTGCTGCATCTGGTCGTCAACATGGTCGCGCTCGCCGACCTCGGCCGTGTCGCCGAGCGGCTGTACGGCAGCGGATCGTTCCTGCTCATCGCGCTGGCGAGCGGCGCGGTCGGCGGCGCCGCATCGGTGGCATGGAACCCCTGGGTGCACAGTGCCGGGGCCTCGGGGTCGGTCTTCGGCATCCTGGGCGCGCTGCTGGCCTACGCGCTGCATCCTGCGACGCGCGTGCCGCCGCGGGTGCTGCGCAACCAGGCGATCGTGGTCGTCGCGTTCGCGGCGTTCACCGTCGTCATCGGCTTCGCCGGCACCGGCATCGACCACGCGGCGCATGCCGGCGGATTCGCCTGCGGTGCACTCCTCGGGAGTGTGCTCGCGCGCCCGAGCAGCGCACCGGGCACGCCACTCGCCACCGCGCTCGCGCTCGGCCTCGCGCTGGCCGCGTTCGGCGTCGCGATGACGGCATGGCGCAACGTCGGACCAGCGTACGCGGAGGAACGCCGCTTCGTGGCGGAGGCGCGGGCGTACCTCGCCGCCGAACCGCATCGCGTGGCGGCGCTGCGCGAATCGTTCCGCCGCTGGCGCGCCGGCGAGATCACCCGGACCGCGCACGCCCAGGACCTCGCGGCCTATGCAGCGACCCTGCGCGAGACTGCCGACGCACTCGAGCGCCCCTTGCTGTCGCCGGAAAGCCCGTCGCGGCCCATCGAGGCGCGCAGCACGATGGTGAGCGTGCTGCGCCTGCGCGCCAGGGGCCTGGAGCAACGCGCCCTGGCAGTGCGCACCGGCAGCCAGCAGGCCGCCGACGAGGCCGAGCGCCTCCTCGCCGAAGCCGACGCGCTGTGGCAACGCGCCTCCTGCACCGGGCCGCGTTCCCCCCTGCTGCGCTGCGCACCGCGCGACGCAAAGCCGGCGGCGCAGTGACCGGGATGCTCAGCCGCGCAGGTGCTCGGCCCAGCGGTCGTAGAGCCGCCGCGCCACCGCGTTCAGGTCGCTGACCTTCTGTTCCACGCGCTCCTGCATCGCGGCCGGCGACTGCACCGAAGCGGCCGCCCCGGCCGCCTGGATCTCGTCCAGACCGGACTCGCACCAGCTCGCGATCATCGCGGGGGTCATCTCGACGTGGCACTGCATGCCCAGGTGCGGGCCGATGACGAAGGTCTGGTTGGCGCACCAGTCGCTCGACGCAAGCCGCTCGGCCCCCTCCGGGATGGTGAAGGTTTCCCCGTGCCAGTGGAACGACAGGAACTCGGTGACGTCGCCGAACCAGCGGCGTGCGGTCCCGGTCGGCTCGACCCGGACCGGGCCCCAGCCGATCTCCTTCACCGGGTTGCGGCTCACCACGCCGCCGAGCGCGCGCGACATGAGCTGCCCGCCGAGGCAATGGCCGATCACCGGGACGTCCCCATCCATCGCGCCGCGGATGAAATCGAGCACGGGCGGGATCCAAGGGAGCGGATCGTTGACGCTCATCGGCCCGCCCATGAGGGCCACGCCCGAGAACGCGCGCGGGTCGGAGGGCACCGCCTCCCCGGCATCGATGCGCACGATGCGCCAGGGAATCCGGCGCTCGTCGAGGTAATCGGAGAAATATCCTGGCCCCTCGGTGGGGCTGTGACGGAAGATGGCGACCGGTTTCATGGGGCCGAAGGGTGCGAACCGTGGGTAAACGAGCGTCCTATTGTATGGCCGCGCTGCTGGCCGCCGCCGCGTTCGGCACGCAGGCGGCCGACGTGCGCGTCGTGGGCGTCTCGTCCAGCCGGGCGGTCGTGTCCATCAACGGCGGCGCGCCGCGCACGCTCGCGATCGGCCAGAAGACCGCCGAGGGCGTGACGCTGCTGACGGTCGAGGGCGAGACCGCGACATTCGAGGTGGACGGCCGGCGCCGCACGCTGCGCATGGGCCAGATGTACCAGGCACCGTCGCCGAACAGCGCGACGGTGACGCTGACCGCGGACGGCCGGGGGCACTTCATCGCCGAGGGGGCGATCAACGGCGCCGCCACGCGATTCCTGGTCGACACCGGCGCGACGATGGTCGCGATCCCGGGCGCCGAGGCGCGGCGTCTCGGGCTGAGCTTCGTCAACGCACCCCAGATGGGCGTGAGCACCGCGGGCGGCGTGGTCCCCGCTTACCGCATCACGCTCGACACCGTGCGCGTGGGCGGGATCACCCTGACGGCCATCGACGCGCTCGTGGTGGATCGCGGTCTCGACGTGGTCCTGCTCGGCATGAGTTTCCTCAACCGGACGGAGATGCGGCGCGACGGCGACAAGATGGTGCTGACCAGGCGGTTCTGAAACCGGCGCTTGGCGCCGCGTGCTAGCGGCGCCGGGTGAGCGTGAGCGTGTTGCCGCGCCGCTGCATGTCGACCATGTTGAGGAAGCTCATCCCCAGCACGGGCTGCCCGGTCAGGTCGCGGCCCGCCTCGGCCACCACCCCGTCCACGTTGTGCAGGACGATGTCGCCGACGCGGACCGAGGCCAGGTTGACGCGCCACGCCTCGATGCGGCCGTTCGCGGTCTGAATGCCGACGCGCTGGCCCCGCCGGTATTCGATGCCGAGCTCGCGCGCGTCGTCGCTCGACATGGAGACGTAGCTCGCCCCGGTGTCGATCATCACGCTGGTGGGCAGTCCGTTCACGTACGCGACGGTGCGGAAGTGGCCGAGCGGGTCGGCCGTGAGCACCGCGGCCGCGATGTTGCTCTGTCCCAGTCCGAGGGTGTGCCGGCGTCCCTCGATTTCCAACACCGCGGCGCTCGGCGTCGCCGAGACGAGCAGGACCCCTTCAGGCGAGGTCTGCCCGGCGCGCAGCTGCCGCACCGCGCTGCCGTTCACGAGGAGGTCCACCCGATCCTGCGCCACGGAGAGCACCATGACCCCGGTGGCGCTCGCCGGCAGCGCGGCGAGCAGCAGGGCGACCAGGAGCGCGGCTCTCGACATGCCCCGCAGCATGGCAAATCGCTCCCCGACGGAAAAGGGGTCAGACAGCCCCGGTGTGGCGTGGTGCGCGGAACGAAATCAGGCGGCGGCGCGGCGCCGCAGCGCGTCCAGCCGCGCGGTGATGGCTGCGGAGACGCCGGTTCGGTCAAGGCCGACCGAGGCGAGCAGCAGGTTCTGGTCGCCGTGGTCGACGAAC
>CAZKHE010000003.1:46414-74581 GCA_964552535.1 uncultured Enterobacteriaceae bacterium
CCGGCCCCACCCATCACCGCGTTCTCCTCGAGGGTGACGAGGAGATCGTGGCGCGCCGCCATGTCGGCGACGAGGGCGTCGTCGAGCGGCTTCACGAAGCGCATGTTCACAACGGTGGCGTCGAGCTCCTGTCCCACCTCGATGGCAGTCGGCACCATCGAGCCGAAGGCGAGGATCGCCACGCGCCGGCCTTCGCGCTTCACCTCGCCCTTGCCGATCGGCAGCGCGGTCATTTCCTGCACGATGGGCACGCCCGGGCCGCTCCCGCGGGGGTAACGCACCGCAGCCGGGCCGGCATGCACGTAGCCGGTGTAGAGCATCTGGCGGCATTCGTTCTCGTCCGAGGGTGCCATGATCACCATGTTGGGCAGGCACCGCAGGTAGGAGAGGTCGAACGCGCCGTGGTGGGTCGCGCCGTCGGCGCCCACCAGTCCCGCCCGGTCGAGCGCGAACAGCACCGGCAGGTTCTGGATCTGTACGTCGTGCACCAGCTGGTCGTAGCCGCGCTGCAGGAAGGTCGAGTAGATCGCCAGCACCGGCTTCACGCCTTCGCACGCGAGGCCGGCGGCGAACGTCACCGCGTGCTGCTCGGCGATGCCGCAGTCGAAGTAGCGGTCCGGATACAGCTCGGCGAACCGTACGAGGCCCGAGCCTTCGCGCATCGCCGGGGTGATGCCGACGAGGCGGGCGTCCTTCGCCGCCATGTCGCACAGCCAGTCGCTGAACACCTGCGTGTAGGTGAGCTTGCCGCCGCCCTTGCCGGTCGCGATGCCCGCCTGGGGCTCGAACTTCGACACGCCGTGGTACAGCACCGGATCGGCCTCGGCGAGCTTGTAGCCCTGCCCCTTGCGGGTGATGACGTGCAGGAACTGCGGGCCGCGCGCGCTGCGGATGTTGCGCAGCGTGGGGATGAGCGAATCGAGGTCGTGGCCGTCGATGGGGCCGATGTAGGTGAAGCCGAACTCCTCGAACAGGGTCGAGGGCACGACGAGTCCCTTGGCGTGCTCCTCGACGCGCCTCGCGAGCTCGAGCATCGGCGGCACCGCCTTCAGCAGCCGCTCGCCGGCCTTGCGCGCCGCCATGTAGGGCCCCGACATCAGCCGCGCGAGGTAGCGGTTGAGCGCGCCGACCGCGGGCGAGATCGACATCTCGTTGTCGTTGAGGATCACCAGGAGGTTGTTGTCCATCACCCCGGCGTTGTTCATCGCCTCGAAGGCCATGCCCGCGCTCATCGCGCCGTCGCCGATCACCGCGATGGCGTGCCGGTTCTCGCCCTTCAGCTTCGCCGCCTGCGCCATGCCGAGCGCCGCCGAGATCGACGTGGACGAGTGCGCCGTCCCGAAGGTGTCGTACTCGGACTCGGCGCGGCGCGGAAAGCCCGAGATGCCGCCGTACATGCGCAGCTTCGACATGCCGTCGCGGCGGCCGGTGAGGATCTTGTGCGGGTAGGTCTGGTGCCCCACGTCCCACACGATGCGGTCGTACGGGGTGTTGAAGACGTAGTGCAGCGCGATGGTCAGCTCGACCGTCCCCAGGTTCGAGGACAGGTGGCCGCCGGTCTTGGAAACCGACTCGATCACGTAGGCGCGCAGCTCGTCGGCGAGCTGCTTCAGTCCGCGCCGGTCGAGCTTGCGCAGGTCCGCGGGGTCGTCGATCGTTCGGAGCAGGTCGTACACGGTGGTTGGCCTCCTGCCGCGGTCAGAACTTCCGCAGCACGATGAAATCCGCGAGGTCGCGCAGGTGCTTCGCGCGCTCGTCGAAGCCGGCAATGGCTTCCAGGGCGTCCCGCCGGAGCTGCGCGGCGAGCTCCTTGGCGCGCGCCAGCCCGAGCAGGCTCACGTAGGTGGGCTTGTTCTGCGCCGCATCCTTGCCGGCGGTCTTGCCCAGGGTGGCGGTGCTCTCCTCGGCGTCGAGGACGTCGTCCACCACCTGGAACGCGAGGCCGATGCACTTCGCGTACCGGTCGAGCCGTTCGAGCCCCGGCGAGGCGAGATGGCCGCAACGCGCGCCCAGCATCACCGACGCGCGGATGAGCGCGCCGGTCTTGTGGATGTGCATCAGCTCGAGCTCCGGAAGCGTCAGGGCCTTGCCCACCGCGTCCAGGTCCATCGCCTGCCCGCCCGCCATCCCCCGGGAGCCGCTCGCCACGGCGAGGGTGTGCACCATGGCGACCTGCACCGCCGGGTCGTCGCTCAGCGGACGCGCGGCGAGGACCTCGAACGCGGCCGACTGCAGCGCGTCGCCGACGAGCAAGGCGGTCGCCTCGTCGAACTCCACGTGCACGGTCGGTTTCCCGCGGCGCAGGACGTCGTCGTCCATGCACGGCAGGTCGTCGTGCACCAGCGAATAGGCGTGGATCATCTCCACCGCGCAGGCGACCGCCTCCAGGCGCTCGGCCGGCGCATCGGCCGCCTCGCCCGCGGCAAACGCGAGCATGGGGCGGACGCGCTTGCCGCCGCCCAGGACCGCGTAGCGCATGGCGAGGTGCAGTCGCTGCGGCGCGTGGCTCGCGGCGGGCAGCGCCTGCTCCAGGGCACGCTCCACCCGCGCCTGCACGTCACCCATCCAGGCGGCGAGCTCAACCGTTGGGCTGGACACCCGGGAAGCTCCTCAACGTTTCCTCTTCGAGCACGCGCACCTGCTGCTGCGCCTGCGCGAGCGCGTTCTGGCAGTACCGGGTGAGCTCCAGACCGCGCCGGTGCGCGGCGAGCGACTGCTCCAGCGAAAGTTCGCCGGTTTCCATTGCGGCGACCAGCTGCTCGAGCTCGGCGAGGGCCGCCTCGAAGCTCTGCGGCGGATTCGCGGGAGCGGGATCGGGCATGACAGGAGCAAGGCAAAGGTAGGAAAAATAACGGATCACGGCATTCGCGGCAATTCGCGTGCCGCGGCACCGGTGTCCGCCATGCCCGCACGACGCCGCGGGACGATTCGTCAAAGGTCTTGAATTCAGGGGAACTTTACCCGGGTTGGGGTATCATATCGGGCTCGTTTGTCCACACTTGGTGAAGGAGATCCTGGGGAGATGTCGGACCTTCCGCGGAGTCGCGCCGAGCTTGCGCAAGCCACCCCCCAGCTGCCCGTCAGCTGGTACTTCGACCCTGAGGTCTACGCGCTGGAGCAGAGCCTCCTGTTCGCGAACGGCCCTGGCTACGTCGGCCACGAGCTGATGGTCCCCGAGGAGGGGGACTACCAGACGTTGGAGTGGATGGACCACGCGAAGATGCTGGTGCGCAACGCGAACGGCGTCGAGCTGATGCACAACATCTGCCGGCACCGCCAGGCGGTGATGATGAAGGGCCGCGGCAACCAGCGGAACTTCGTCTGTCCGCTGCACCGGTGGACGTACGACGCCCGGGGCACCCTCATCGGCGCACCGCACTTCGCGCAGACCCCGTGCAAGTCGCTCGGCAAGACGCCCCTGCAGAACTGGAACGGCCTGCTCTTCGCCGGCAGGCGCGACGTCGCCGCCGATCTCGCGCGCCTCGGCGTGAAGGACTTCGACTTCTCCGGCTACGTGTACGACCGGACGGTGATCAACGAGTACCGGCAGAACTGGAAGACGTTCATCGAGGTGTACCTCGAGGACTACCACGTCGAGCCGTTCCATCCGGGCCTCGGGCAGTTCGTGCAGTGCGCGGATCTGCGCTGGGAGTTCGGCGACCAGTACTCGGTGCAGACCGTCGGGGTGAAGGAGAGCCTGATGAAGCCCGGCTCGCCCACTTACGCCAAGTGGCACGATGCGGTGCGCACCTTCCGCCAGGGCAAGGACCCGGAGCACGGCGCCATCTGGATGGTGTACTACCCGAACATCATGCTCGAGTGGTATCCGCACGTGCTGGTGATCTCGACGCTGATCCCGCGCGGGCCGCAGCACACCACCAACGTCGTCGAGTTCTACTACCCCGAGGAGATCGCGCTCTTCGAGCGCGAGTTCGTGGAGGCGGAGCAGGCCGCGTACCTCGAGACCGCGGGCGAGGACGACGAGATCGCGGTGCGCATGGATGCCGGCCGCAAGCTCCTGTTCGAGATGGGCGAGGACGACGCGGGGCCGTACCAGTCGCCCATGGAGGACGGCATGGTGCACTTCCACGAGTACGTCCGCCGCAACATCGGTCCGCGGGCCTAGCCTGCGCCCACCACCGCGAACGGGGTGGCCGACCGCCACCCCGTTTCCTTTTGAAGGATCCGGATGCAGGCCCTGTGGATGCTCGCCGCGAGCCTGGCGTTCGCCGTGATGACGGCGTTCGTCAAGGCCGGTGCCGCGCACCACTCGCCGCTGGAGCTGGTCTTCTATCGGGGGCTCTTCGGCGCCGTCGCCATCGGCGCCTTCGCGCTCGCGACCCGGCGCCCCGTCGGCACGCCGCACGTGCGCATGCACGTCGCGCGCAGCGCGTCGGGGATCGGCGCCTTGCTCATGTGGTTCTACGCGCTGGCGCACCTGCCGCTCGCCACCGCCACGACGCTGAACTACACCTCTCCGCTGTTCCTCGCGGCGCTCTCTGCGGTGCTCTTCAAGCGCCGCGACGAGCGCGCCCTCGGGCTCACCATCGCCATCGGCTTCGTGGGCATCGTCCTGGTCCTGCGGCCCACCTTCCAGGAGGAGCAGACGCTCCCCGGGCTCGTCGGCGCCGCCTCCGGCTTCCTGTCGGCGCTCGCCTACCTGTCGGTGCGCCGCTTGGGCGAGTTGGGCGAGCCTGAGTGGCGGGTGGTCCTCTACTTCAGCGTGCTCATGACGCTCGCCTGCGGCGCCGGCATGCTGTTCCTCGGCGCCAACCCGATCACCCGGCAGTCCGCGCCGCTGCTGCTCGGCGTCGGGGTGTGCGCCACCGCAGCCCAGCTCGCCCTCACCCGCGCGTACTCGCGCGGCAAGACCCTGCTCGCCTCGAACTTCTCCTACGCCACGGTGCTGCTCGCGGCGCTGATCGGGCTCGTCGGGTGGGGCGAGACGCTGCCCCCGATCGCCTGGGCGGGCATCGCGCTGGTCATCGCGAGCGGCGTGGCCGCCACGTTCATCGGCGCGCGGCGCAGCTGAACGCGCATCGGCTATAGTCGGCGGACCATGCACACGACCCTCATCGACACCGCCACCCTCGCCGCGCATCTCGACGACCCGCAGTGGGTGATCGTCGACTGCCGCCACGACCTCACCAACGCCGCGGCGGGCCGCATGCAGTACGCGAAATCGCACATTCCCGGCGCGCGCTTTCTCTCCATCGACGACGACCTCTCCGGACCGAAGACCGGACGCAACGGGCGTCATCCGCTGCCCGCGCCGGAGGCCTTCGCCGCCACGCTGGGGCGGATCGGCATCGACGACTCGACCCAGGTCGTCGCCTACGACGCGAACCAGGGTGTCTTCGCCTCCCGGCTGTGGTGGATGCTGCGCTGGGTCGGGCACGATGCGGTGGCCGTGCTCGACGGCGGTTTCGCCCAGTGGCTGAAGGACGATGGCGCGGAAACGGCCGCGGTCCCGGCCGTCGCACCGCGCGCGTTCACGCCGCGTCCCCGCGCCATGACCGCGGACGCGCAGCTGCTTCTCGCCAGGCTGCGGGACCCGGCGCTGCGGGTCGTCGATGCGCGCGCCGCCGACCGCTACCGCGGCGAGAACGAGACCCTCGATCCGGTGGCCGGTCACATTCCCGGCGCCGTGAATCGCTGCTATCGCGACAACCTCGCGCCGTCCGGGCGGATGAAGTCCGCACCGGAACTCGTCGGCGAATGGCGCGACGTCCTCGGGCCGCTGTCGCCCGATGCGCTCGTGCACTCGTGCGGCTCCGGCGTGAGCGCCTGCCACAACCTGCTCGCGCTCGAAGTCGCCGGCCTCTCCGGCGGGCGGCTCTATCCGGGCTCCTGGAGCGAGTGGTGCGCCGATCCGGCGCGTCCCGTCGCGACCGGCGCCGCCCCGTGAGGTAGCACGGACGTGAGCCCGACGACGCTTGCCGACGTCGTGCTCGCGGTGCACGTCGCGTTCGTCGCGTTCGTGGTCGGCGGCTTCGCGCTGATCCTGGCCGGCATCGCGCGCGGGTGGGCCTGGGTGCGCAACCCGGCGTTCCGGTGGGCTCATCTCGGCGCCATCGGGTTCGTCGCGCTGGAAGCCCTCGCCGGCATCGCCTGCCCGCTGACCGTCTGGGAGGATCTGCTGCGGCGCGGTACGCCCGGCGAGGCCTCCTTCGTGGGCCGCTGGCTCGCCCGCCTGCTCTACTGGGACCTGCCGCCCTGGGTCTTCACCGTGACTTATGTCGCATTCGCCGCCGCCGTGGCGTTTGTCCTGTGGCGACATCCCCCGCGCCGCCCGCGCGGGCGGGACGGTCTATCATCGGGCGGAAACATGGACCGACCGCCCCAGCACCCGTGAAGCTCGTCGTCGTCGACGATTCGGCCGCGTTTCGCGCGCACATCGCCACGCAGCTTGCCGCCGCGATGCCGGACGCACGCATCACCTTGTGGGATCCGCTCACCCAGGGGCGCCCCACGGTCGGCTTCGACTGGTCGCGCTACGACTGCCTCCTGCTCGACGAGGAGCCCGGGCCCGGTGCGGACGGACTCGCCTGGCTGCAGGAGCTGAAGGCCGAGTCGGCGATTCCGCCCACCATCATCCTCTCCGACCAGGGCGGGGACGAGACCGCGGTGCGCGCGGTCAAGGCCGGCGCCTCCGATTACCTGCGCAAGGCCGACCTCTCCGCGGTCAAGCTCGCGATGGCCATCAAGGAAGCGATGCTCGAGGCGCACGCGCCCAAGCGCAACGTCGATTCGATGATGCTCACGCAGCCCATCGACCTCGGCGCCATCGGCCAGCCGTCGGCCGACAACCTGAACGTGCCGGGCTACCGCGCGCTGCGGCGGATCGGCGAAGGCGGCATGTCGAAGGTCTATCTCGCCGAGCGCCTCGACGACGGCCTGCAGCTCGTGCTGAAGGTCCTCGACCCGCGACTGCGTCGCGACGAGAACTTCAAGGCGCGCTTCATGCGCGAGTACCGCATCATCCAGCGCATCCACGACGAGAACGTCGTCACCATCTTCGACCAGGGCTTCACCACCGACGGACAGCCCTACCTCGCCATGGAGTACTTCCCGGGCGGCGACCTGCAGCAGCGCATCCGCCAGGGGATCACGTCGATGGCCGCGCTGAAGATCCTCATGCAGATGGCGAAGGCGCTCGACGCCGTGCACTCGGCCGGCGTCGTGCATCGCGACCTGAAGCCGCAGAACATCATGTTCCGCGAGAACAACCGGCTCGCCATCCTCGACTTCGGCCTGGCGCGCGAGCTGGACGCCACGTCCACGCTCACGCAGAAGGGCATGGTGATGGCCACGCCGCTCTACATGAGCCCCGAGCAGTGCCTGGGCCAGCCCCACGACCCGCGCGGCGACCTCTACGCCACCGGCGTCATCCTCTACGAAATGCTCACCGGCGAGACGGTGTACACCGGCGAGAACGCCTCCACGCTCGCCTTCCAGCACGTGCACGGCGCGATCCCCCGCCTGCCCGGCCGCCTCGCCGGCTACCAGCCGCTGCTCGACCGGCTGCTCGCAAAGCGTCCGGAAGACCGGTTCCAGTCCGCGCGCGAGCTGTTCGCCTACGTCGCGCACTGAAGTCCCGCCCGCGTGACCGGCCGCGCCCGCTGTGGCGCGATTCGTTCGGCCGTAGAATCCCGCCCCATGGAGTCCCAATACCTCGACCTCATGCGCCACGTCCTCGAGCGTGGCCATCGCAAGACCGACCGCACCGGCACCGGCACGCTCTCCACCTTCGGCTGGCAGATGCGCTTCGATCTGCGCGAGCGCTTTCCGCTGCTCACCACCAAGAAGCTGCACGTGAAGTCGATCGTGTACGAACTCCTCTGGTTCCTGCGCGGCGACACGAACGTACGCTGGCTGCAGGAACGCGGCGTCACGATCTGGGACGAATGGGCCGACGAGCGCGGCGAGCTCGGCCCCGTGTACGGCCACCAGTGGCGCCACTGGCCGGCCCGGGACGGCCTGGAGATCGACCAGATCGCGAAGGTCGTCGAGAGCATCCGCCGCAATCCCGACTCGCGCCGCCACATCGTGACGGCGTGGAATCCGGCGGAGGTGGACCGCATGGCGCTGCCGCCCTGCCACGCGCTGTTCCAGTTCTACGTCGCCGGCGGCGAGCTCTCCTGCCAACTCTACCAGCGCAGCGCCGACATCTTCCTCGGCGTGCCGTTCAACATCGCCTCCTACGCGCTGCTCACGCTCATGGTCGCGCAGGTGACCGGGCTCAAGCCCGGCGACTTCGTGCACACGCTCGGCGACGCGCACCTGTATCTGAATCACCTCGAGCAGGCGCGCGAGCAGCTCGGACGCGAGCCGCGCGAGTTTCCACGCCTGCGCTTGAATCCCGCGGTGACCGACCTCTTCGCTTTCGACTACGCCGACTTCACGCTCGAGGGCTACGACCCGCACCCGACGATCCGGGCGCCCATCGCCGTGTAGACGAGCCGGCGGCGGCCCGACCATCGGCCACTGCGCCGGACCCGCAGACCGGCTACCGGGCCACCGCGGCCCCGTCGGCCACCCGCACGCGGTCTCCGGCCTTGAATGCCGGCAGCGTCGGATGCGAGAGCGTGCGATAGGACCCGTCCTCCATGCGCACCGTCACGCGGTACGCGGTCCGCGGCACGAGGTTGGCATCGGCGCTTGCGCGCGCGTCGTCGCCGACGGGCACCGCGCTCGTCGCGCGGATCTCGTAGGGCCGCACGGCCTCGACCACGCCGCACACCGCGCAGATGGAGGGATCGTTGAAGCGGATGGTCGTCCCCTCCGCGCCCACGCCGGACGGCGTGGCGGACTCCGCGAGCGGAGCGCCGTCGCGCCGCAGGGCCGTCGGTGCGAACAGGCCGGCGACGACGACGACGCCGACGAGCGATACGACGGAGATGACGGCGGCGAGGAGAAGCGGCGGGGCCTTGCGGCGCGAGGCAGGCGACATGGCGCGGACCGGACGGTGCGAGCGACTCCCTCTGCAACCGGCGTGCCACCGGCCCGGAACCCGCATGGATTCAGGGCCCGCCGGGGAGTGTCCGACGCGCATGACGGCGCGGCCGTCGTGTCGCGCCGACGGCCGTACCGTTGCGCGCGAGATAGTCCTTCATTAACAGTCGGGCTGCGCGTCGCAAACGAACGACAACGCCTTCGGCGCTCAAAGCGCCGTGCGACTATCGTTTCGGCTTGCAGTACGAGAAGCCGTCGTTCCAGCCGACTGCGAAGGGGCCGTCACCCTTCGGACGCGTTCCCGAACCGGCGCGTGCAGCCGCGCAGCCCTCGCGAAAACCGTTGCGGAACTCCGGGGGATAGCCGGAGAGGTTGATGGCGTCGGTGACCGTTCCCGGATCGCGCGCACCCGGACGCGCGGGCTCCTCGGGCTGCTGGAAGGTCGCGCAGCCGGCTGCAACGAGCGCCGCGGCCGCAATCAACGCGCGGCGGAACGCCATCCGTCCCGAGACGGGCCGTCTCATGCCACGCCCTGCGCCGCCGCGCGCTTCGCCTCCTTGAACATGCCGGGCTGGAGCTGGTGGCGCTCGAGGAGCTTGTAGAACTCGGTGCGGTTGCGCTGCGCGAGGCGCGCCGCCTGCGTCACGTTCCCCCCGGTGATGCGCAGGATGCGGATAAGATAGTCGCGCTCGAAGCCGCGCTTCGCCTCGTCGAGCGGCGTGAGCGAGGCCGGCTCTGCCTTGAGGGCGGCAGCGACCAGCGATGCCGGGATGATGCTCATCGTGGACAGCGCGACGGCCTGCTCCACCACGTTCGCCAGCTGGCGCACGTTGCCCGGCCAGGGCGCCGCGACCAGCATCTCCAGCGCATCCGGGGCAAAGGCGCGCACGTCCTTGCCGTAGCGCGCGGCGGTGGCCTTCAGGAAGTGCTGCGCCAGCGGCACCACGTCCTCGCGGCGCTCGGCGAGCGGCGGCAGGGTGAGCGACACCACGTTCAGCCGGTAGTAGAGATCCTCCCGGAACTCGCCGGACTTCACGCGCTCCTCGAGGTTGCGGTGCGTGGCGGAGATGATGCGCACGTCCACGGCGACCGGCTGCGCGGCGCCGACCGGCCGCACCTGCTTCTCCTGCAGCGCACGCAGCAGCTTCGCCTGCAGCGGTGCGGGCATGTCCCCGATCTCGTCGAGGAACAGCGTGCCGCCCTCGGCGGCCTGGAACAGGCCCTTGTGGTCGTACGTGGCGCCGGTGAACGACCCCTTGCGGTGGCCGAACAGCTCCGATTCGAGCAGCGTCTCAGGAATGGCGGCGCAGTTGACCGCGACGAACGGCGCATCGGCGCGCCGGCTGACGCGGTGGATCGCCCGCGCCAGCAGCTCCTTGCCGGTCCCGCTCGCGCCGTTGATGAGCACGCTCGCGTCCGACTGTGCGACGAGCCGCGCCTGCGCCAGGACCGCGGCCATGGCCGCGCTCGCCGTCACCAGCTCCGCGCGCCACGCTTCATCGTTCTGCGGCGACGACGACACCTTCACCGCCTGCTCGATCTGCTGCAGGAGCTGTCGCGCATCGAAGGGCTTCGGCACGAAGCCGAAGACACCGCGCTTGGTCGCCTCGACCGCGTCGGGAATGGTGCCGTGCGCGGTGAGGATGATGACCGGCAGCGCCGGCGCGCGCTTCCACAGCGCCTCGAAGAGCTGCATGCCGTCCATGCCGCCCATCCGCAGGTCGGTGACGACGACGTCTGGACGACGCAGCGCGACGGCGGCCAGCGCCTTCTCGGCGCTGTCCACCGCCTGCACCTCGTAGCCGGCGGCCTCGAGGCGCATGGTGAGCAGTCGGAGAAGGTCGTGGTCGTCGTCGACGGCGAGTACGAATTTCCTGTTCATGGCGGGCCCTGTGGCTTGCGGGGCGCGGGCACGTCGCCCCGCTCGATGATGGATCGTTCGACCGCGCGCAACGCGTCGAGTTGCTCCTTGAGCTGCTCGGCGCGCCGGCCGGTGCGCGCACGCTCCGCAAGCTGCGCCTGCATGAAGGCGGCAAAGTGGCGCAGCGGCGAGCTTCCGGCAGGCAGCCCCTCGAGCAGGGCAGCCGCCCTGGCGTCGTCCTGCACGGCACTGCCGGGCGTGGAGAGCACCAGGACGAGCCGCAACCGGTTGGCAAGCGTGCGTTCGCGGTTGAACGCGGCGTTCGCTGCATTGTAATCCCGCCTCTGCTCATCCGGCGACATCGACGCGAACCGTTGGGCTGCGACGACAACCTCCGCGAGTTGCCTGACGTCGTCGGGCACGGGGGGCGGCGCGGGCGCGGGCACCTGCAGCGGCGGCGAGGTCACCGGCCCCGCTTCCGCCTGCGGATCGGGGGGCGCGGGCTTCGGCACGACGACGGTCACCCGCGGCGCCTTCGGCGTCTCCACCTCCGTCACCGGCGGCAGCGGGGCGCAGGCGGCGCACAGGGCCGCGGCGACCCCGATTGCGGCGCGCCTCATCGCGCGCTCCTCGCGCGCGGCGGGGCGAGCGGAAGCGTGAGCCGGAAATGCGCCCCGCGCTCGGCGTCGAGAATCTCCACCGTGCCGCCGTGTGCGGCAGCGAGCTCGCGCGCGATGGCGAGGCCGAGCCCGCTGCCCTTGATGCGGCCGCCGTGCGCGCGCTCGGCTTGGAAGAACCACTCGAAGACGCGCTCACGGTCCTGCGGCGCGATGCCGGGCCCCTCGTCGCGCACATCGGTGGTCACGCCGTCGCCGTCGCCGCGCACGGCAACGAACACCGTGCCGCGTTCCGGCGAATACTTGATCGCGTTGGACAGCAGGTTGTCCACGACCACGCGGAGCTTCTCCCGGTCGGCGATGAGCGGCGCGGGGCGCGCGTCCAGATCGATGCGGATGCCGCGGCCCGCGGCCGCCAGGGCGTGGGTCTCGGCGGCCGCCTGCGCCACCTCGGCCACGTCGACGCGGCCGAGCTCGAGATGCGCCACGCTCGCCACCGCCCCCTGGTAGTTCAGCAGGTCCTCGATCAGCCGCTGCAGGTGCAGGCTGTTCGACTGGAGGATGCCGACGATCTCGCGCTGCTTGTCGGTCACCGGGCCGGCGGCGCCCTCCGCGAGCAGCTCGGAGCCCTCGCGCAGGGCGGTCAGCGGCGTCTTCAGCTCGTGCGAGACGTGGCGAAGGAAGCGCACCCGCTGCTCCTCGAGCTCGGCCAGGCGGTGCCGCAGCCACTCCAGCCGGTCGCCGATGTAGCGCAGGTCCTGCGGCCCCTCGATCCGGATGGGCTCGCCGAGATCCGCGGAGCCCAGGCGCCGGATGGCACGCTCCAGGGTGCGGATCGGCCGCGCGATCACGAACGCGAACAGCGCGGCGATCAGCACGCCGAGCGGGAACGCGGCAACGAGCTGCGTCGCGAGCTTGTCCTGCGCGCGCTCGGCGATGCCGCGCATCCGGTCGATCTCGCGGTCGATGAGCAGGTTCGACTGGTTCAGGACCTCCCGCGCGAGCGCCGAGAGCGACACGTACCCTTCGACCAGGGCGCGGCGCTGGTCGCGGCGCGCGGCGGGCGTGGAGAGCAACTCGTACAGGGACTGCTCCTTGTCGATGGTGCGGTTGAGCTCGGCGAGCTGCGCCTCGTCGAGCGGCAGCAGCGAGAGGTCGCTGGTGGTGCGCTTGAAGCTCACGCGCACCTTGTCGTAGTCCTCGAGGAGCGCCGCGTCGTCCAGGATGACGAACTGCCGCACCAGCCGCTCCATCGACAGGACCTGCTCCATCAGCAGCCGCGAGCTGCGCGCGGCCTGCGCCGCCTGATCCACCGCCGTCTCGCTGACGCCGGCGAGCTGCTGCACCGAGATCGCCGCATTCACCAGCGCGACGATGAGCGGCAGGGAGACCAGCACGAAGCCGGTCAGCAGCAGCTTCAGGAACGACTTCGGATAGTAGAAGTGCGGCAGCTTCAAGCGGCGGGCGGGGCGTCGGGTGGATGCGCACCGCTATAATGCGCGCGTGACGGCGCACGGTACAGGCGGCATGATACAGGCGATGGACGCATGACGTCGGGATACGGCACGGACGCCGCAGGCCCGCTCGTTACGCTCGTCGTCGCCGCCGCCGCGAACGGCGTCATCGGCGCCCGCGGCGCCCTGCCCTGGCACCTGCCGGCAGACCTGAAGCACTTCAAGGCGAAGACGCTCGGCCGGCCGGTCGTGATGGGACGGCGGACGCACGAATCCATCGGCCGGGCCCTGCCCGGGCGCCTCAACATCGTCGTGACGCGCCAGGCGGACTACGCCGCCCTCGGCTGCACGGTGGTCGGCTCGCTCGACGCCGCCTTCGCCGCCGCGGGCGACGCGGCGGAGGTGTGCGTGATCGGCGGCGGCGAGCTCTATCGCGAGGTGCTGCCCCGCGCCGACCGCATCGAGCTCACCGAGATCCACGCCGACTTCGAGGGCGACGCCCACTTCCCGCCGCTGGACCGCGCGCACTGGCGCGAGGTCGCACGCGAGGTGCACGAGGGCGAGGCGCCCTTCCGCTTCGACTTCGTGCGCTACGACCGCATCCGCTGAGGCGCCGCGGCGAGAGCGGCGTCAGCCGGCCGCGGCCTTCAGCGCCGGTCCCACCGGGACCACCGCGCCCTCGCTCTGGCGCACGCAGTCCACGTAGTAGCGCAGCCGCCCGTCGACCTCGTCCTCCACGAGGCCGTGGATGTCCGTCTCGAACCCGGGGAACTTCTCGTTGAACGTGCGCGCGAACTGCAGGTACTGGACGATGGTACGGTTGAAGCGCTCGCCCGGAATGAGCAGCGGGATGCCCGGCGGATAGGGCGTGAGCAGCACCGAGGTGATGCGGCCCTCGAGCTGGTCGATGTCGACGCGATCCATCTCGCGGTGCGCGATGCGCGCGAACGCGTCGGACGGCTTCATCGCCGGCTGCATGTCGGAGAGATACATCTCGGTCGTGAGGCGCGCGACGTCGTTCGCCTTGTACATGCCGTGGATCTGGTCGCAGAGGTCGCGCAGGCCGACGCGCTCGTAGCGCCCGTGCTTCGCGACGAACTCCGGCAGCACGCGCCAGCACGGCTGGTTGCGGTCGTAGTCGTCCTTGAACTGCTGCAGCGCCGTCACCAGCGTATTCCAGCGGCCCTTGGTGATGCCGATGGTGAACATGATGAAGAACGAGTAGAGCCCGGTCTTCTCCACGATGACGCCGTGCTCGGCGAGATACTTGGTCACGATCGAGGCCGGGATGCCGGTCTTGGCGAACTTGCCGGTCACGTCCAGGCCGGGCGTGATGACCGTCGCCTTGATCGGGTCGAGCATGTTGAAGCCGGCGCGCAGGTTGCCGAAGCCGTGCCACTTCTCGTTGGCCTTGAGCATCCAGTCCTCGCGCGAGCCGATGCCCTCGGGCGCGAGCCGGTCCGGGCCCCACACCTTGAACCACCAGTCCTTGCCGAACTCCTGGTCCACCTTGCGCATCGCACGGCGGAAGTCGAGCGCCTCGAGGATCGACTCCTCCACCAGCGCGGTCCCGCCGGGCGGCTCCATCATCGCCGCGGCCACGTCGCAGGACGCGATGATCGCGTACTGCGGGCTGGTGGAGGTGTGCATCAGGTAGGCCTCGTTGAAGATGTCGCGGTCGAGCTTGCGCTCGGCCGAGTCTTGGACGAGGATCTGCGACGCCTGCGAGAGCCCCGCCAGCAGCTTGTGCGTCGACTGGGTGGAGAACACGATCGAGTCCTTCGAGCGCGGGCGGTCGCGGCCGATGGCATGCATGTTCCGGTAGTAGTCGTGGAACGACGCGTGCGGCAGCCACGCCTCGTCGAAGTGCAGCGTCTCGATCGCGTTGCCGAGCATCTCCTTGATCATCTCCACGTTGTAGAGCACGCCGTCGTAGGTGCTCTGCGTGATGGTGAGGATGCGCGGCTTCTTGTCCCTGACCTCGCGGGCGAACGGATGCGCCTCGATCTTGCGGCGGATGTTTTCCGGCTCGAACTCCTCGGCGGGGATCGGACCGATGATGCCGTAGTGATTGCGCGTCGGGGTGAGGAAGACCGGGATCGCGCCCGTCATGGTGATGGCGTGCAGGATCGACTTGTGGCAGTTGCGGTCCACGACGACGATGTCGCCGGGCGCGACGCAGTAGTGCCAGACCATCTTGTTCGAGGTCGACGTGCCGTTGGTGACGAAGTAGCAGTGGTCGGCGTTGAAGATGCGCGCGGCGTTGCGCTCGGACGCGGCGACCGGCCCGGAGTGGTCGAGGAGCTGGCCGAGTTCCTCGACCGCGTTGCAGACGTCGGCACGCAGGAGGTTCTCGCCGAAGAACTGGTGGAACATCTGCCCGATCGGGCTCTTCAGGAACGCGACGCCTCCCGAGTGGCCGGGGCAGTGCCACGAGTACGACCCGTCCTGCGCGTAGTGGGTGAGCGCGCGGAAGAACGGCGGCGCCAGCGAGTCGAGGTAGGCGCGCGCCTCGCGGATGATGTGCCGCGCGACGAATTCCGGGGTGTCCTCGAACATGTGGATGAAGCCGTGCAGCTCGCGCAGGATCTCGTTGGGGATGTGGCGCGAGGTGCGCGTCTCGCCGTAGAGGTAGATCGGGATGTGCGCGTTCTTGAAGCGGATCTCCGACACGAACTTGCGCAGGCTCTTCAGCGCCGCCTCGGTCTCCTCCATCGAGCCGGAGCCGAACTCCTCGTCGTCGATGGAGAGGATGAAGGCGCTCGCGCGGCTCTGCTGCTGCGCGAACTGCGAGAGGTCCACGTAGCTGGTGACGCCCAGCACCTCCCAGCCCTCCTCCTCCAGCGCCTTCGCGAGGGCGCGGATGCCGAGGCCGCTCGCGTTCTCGGAGCGGAAATCTTCGTCGATGATGACGATGGGGAAACGGAACTTCATGGCGTCTCCGGAAATGTCGGTCAGCCCGGCGGCACGTCGGGACGGCCGGCGAGGCAGATGAGGGTTTGCATGCCCACGGCGCAGACGGTCTCGCGACCGCCCTTCACCGCGACCACTTCGAGCTCGCACACGGTGAGCGTGCGGCCGGGCTTCTTCACCCGGCCCGTGGCGACCAGGCGCTCGCCGTCGGCGGGGGCGAGCAGGTTCATCTTGTACTCCACCGTCAGCACGGAACTGTCGGCCGGGAACAGCGTGAAGCCGGCGTAGCCGCCGGCCGAGTCGGCGATGGTGCTGGTCACGCCGGCGTGGAAGAAGCCGTGCTGCTGCGTGAGGTCGGCGCGGTACGGCAGCTCGATGGAGACCACGCCGGGCTCGACGCGCGCGATCCGGGCGCCGATGAGCCCCATGACGCCCTGGCGCGCGAAGCTCGCCCGCACGCGCGCGGCGAAGTCAGGATCGGGCGCGGTGAACGCCGGCACTCGGCTAGATCCCCGGCAGCGTCACGCCGCGCTGCCCCTGGCCATACGACCGCGTGCGGCGCTCCGCACCCTCGCCGCCCGCTGCCCGCCGGCTCATATCCGCGGCAGCGTCACGCCGCGCTGCCCCTGGCCATACGACCGCGTGCGGCGCTCCGCACCCTCGCCGCCCGCTGCCCGCCGGCTCATATCCGCGGCAGCGTCACGCCGCGCTGCCCCTGGTATTTGCCCCCGCGATCCTTGTAGGAGGTCTCGCAGGGTTCGTCGGACTCGAAGAACAGCACCTGCGCCACGCCCTCGTTCGCGTAGATCTTCGCCGGCAGGGGCGTGGTGTTGGAGAACTCCAGCGTGACGTGGCCTTCCCACTCCGGCTCCAGCGGCGTCACGTTCACGATGATGCCGCAGCGCGCGTAGGTCGATTTGCCCAGGCACACCACGAGCACGCTGCGCGGGATGCGGAAGTACTCCACCGTGCGCGCCAGCGCGAACGAGTTCGGCGGAATGATGCAGACGTCGCCCTTGAAGTCGACGAACGACTTCGCGTCGAACTGCTTGGGATCGACGATGGTCGAGTTGATGTTGGTGAAGATCTTGAATTCGTCCGAGCAACGCAGGTCGTAGCCGTAGCTCGATGTGCCGTAGGAGACGATCCGCCGCCCGTCGATCTCCCTGACCTGCCCGGGCTCGAACGGCTCGATCATGCCCTCCGCCGCCATCCTGCGAATCCACTTGTCGTTCTTGATCGCCATTCAGTTCCCCCGCGGCACGACGTTTTTGGTTGGGGAGGGGGGTAACGGGGGGAACCGTAGGGTTCCCCCTGTTCCATCCTTCCCGTCATCCAGAGCAAGCGAGCGCTACGCGCTCACGTGTTCTGGATGACTATGTTCGGGAACTTCGACGTCATGTCCCGCGCCTGCTCGCTGATCTTGACCGCCACGCGGCGCGCGATCTGGCGGTAGATCTCCGCGACCTTGCCGTCGGGGTCGGCCACGACGGTGGGCTTGCCGGAATCGGCCTGCTCGCGGATCGCCATGTCGAGGGGCAGCGCGCCGAGGAACTCGACGTCGTAGTCCTTGCACATCTTCTCCGCGCCGCCGGCGCCGAAGATGTGCTCGGCGTGGCCGCAGTTGGAGCAGATGTGGATCGACATGTTCTCGACGATGCCGAGGATCGGGATGCCGACCTTCTCGAACATCTTGAGGCCCTTGCGGGCGTCGATGAGCGCGATGTCCTGGGGTGTCGTCACGATCACCGCCCCGGTCACCGGCACCTTCTGCGCCAGCGTAAGCTGGATGTCGCCGGTGCCCGGGGGCAGGTCCACGACGAGGTAGTCCACGTCGCGCCAGCGCGTGTCCTTGAGCAGCTGCTCCAGCGCCTGGGTGACCATCGGGCCCCGCCAGACCATGGGCGTGTCCACGTCGATCAGGAAGCCGATCGAGATCGCCTGCAGGCCGTGGCCCATCATCGGCTCCAGCGTCTTGCCGTCGCTCGACTCCGGCCGGCCGCTGATGCCCAGCATGGTCGGCTGCGACGGGCCGTAGATGTCGGCGTCCAGCATGGCGACGCTGGCACCCTCGGAGGCGAGCGCCAGCGCCAGGTTGACCGCGGTGGTGGACTTGCCCACCCCGCCCTTGCCGGAGGCGACGGCGATGATGTTCTTGACGTTCGGGATGAGCTTCACGCCCTTCTGCACCGAGTGCGAGACGATGCGGCTGGTCACGTTGACCGTGATCCGGCCCACGCCCGGCAGGCGCTTCAGCGCGGCGGAGACGAGCTTCTTCATCGGCTCGATCTGGGTGCGCGCCGGGTAGCCGAGTTCGACGTCGAGCGCCACGTCGGCGCCGTCGACGCGCACGTTGCGGACCGACTTGGTCGCGACCAGGTCCTTGCCGGTGTTCGGATCCACGACGGTCCGGAGCGCCGCCTGGACGTCTTCCTGGGTGAAAGCCATGTCTGGAGTGGGGTGCAGGGAGGGAACACGGAAGTCTAGCAAATTGGGCACCATGGCTCGCCCCTGTCGTTTCCGCCGGTAGAATCGCGGGTTTCTTCCCCTCCGTCCCGCGAAACCGGCCCCCCGCCCCATGCCCCGGCGCATCCTCGTCACGTCCGCCCTGCCGTACGCCAACGGCGCGATCCATCTCGGCCACCTGGTCGAGTACATCCAGACCGACATCTGGGTGCGGTTCCAGAAGATGCAGGGCCACACGGTCCATTACGTCTGCGCGGACGACACCCACGGCACGCCGATCATGCTCCGCGCCGAGAAGGAGGGCATTTCCCCCGAGCAGCTGATCGAGCGGGTGTACCGGGAGCACACGCGCGACTTCCGCGGCTTCCACGTCGCGTTCGACAACTACCACTCCACCCACTCGGACGAGACGCGGTGGTTCGCCGAGGACATCTACGGCAAGCTCTACGCCGCCGGGCTGGTGGCGCGGCGCGACGTCGAGCAGTACTACGACCCGGTCAAGGCAATGTTCCTGCCCGACCGCTTCATCAAGGGCGAGTGCCCTGTCTGCCATGCCAAGGACCAGTACGGCGACGCCTGCGAGGTGTGCGGCAGCACCTATTCGCCCACCGACCTGATCGACCCCTATTCCGCCGTCTCCGGCGCCAAGCCGGAACGGCGCACCTCCGAGCACTACTTCTTCCGGCTCTCCGACGAGCGCTGCCGCGACTTCCTGCAGCGCTGGACGCAGGCCGAGGGGCGGCTGCAGCCCGAGGCGGCGAACAAGATGCAGGAGTGGTTCGCCGCCGGCCTCGCCGACTGGGACATCTCGCGGGACCCGCCGTACTTCGGCTTCGCCATCCCGGGAACCAACGGCAAGAAGTTCTTCTACGTGTGGCTCGACGCGCCGATCGGCTATTTCGGCAGTTTCGAGCACTACGTGCGCCGGCGCGCCGCCGCGGGCGAGCACATCGACGTGCGCGACTTCGTCGACGCGGGGCAGGCGGAGAAGGCCGGTACCGAGATGTACCACTTCATCGGCAAGGACATCCTCTACTTCCACGCGCTGTTCTGGCCGGCGATGCTCGAGTTCGCCGGCTACCGCACGCCGACGAAGATCTTCGCCCACGGCTTCCTCACCGTGGACGGCGAGAAGATGTCCAAGTCCCGCGGCACCTTCATCACCGCCGAGAGCTACCTCGCGCAGGGCCTCAACCCGGAGTGGCTGCGCTACTACTACGCGGCGAAGCTCAGCGCCACGATGGAGGACATCGACCTCTCGCTCGACGACTTCGTGGCGCGCGTGAACTCGGACCTGGTGGGGAAGTTCGTCAACATCGCGAGCCGCAGCGCGGGGTTCATCACCAGGCGCTTCGGCGGGAAGCTCGCTGCGCCGGAAGGCCACGAGGTGACGCGCGCGCTGCAGGATGCGGCGCCCGGCATCGCCGCGCTCTACGACGCGCGCGAGTACGGCAAGGCGCTGCGCGAGATCATGGCGCTCACCGACCGCGCCAACCAGTACGTCGACCAGCGCAAGCCCTGGGACATCGCGAAGCAGCCCGGGCGCGAGGCCGAGCTGCAGACGGTGTGCTCGGAGGCGATCAACATGTTCCGGCTGCTGACGCTCTATCTCAAGCCGGTGCTGCCCCATCTCGCCGCCCAGGTCGAGCAGCTGCTCGACGTCCCGCCGCTCGCGTGGGCGGACGCCGCGGCGCTGCTGCCCGCCGGCCACGCCATCGGCGAGTACCGCCACCTGATGACCCGAATCGATCCGAAGCAGATCGCCGCGCTCGTCGAGGCGAACCGCGAGTCGCTCCAGGCGACGCCGCAGCCCGGCGCGGCGGCGGCGAAAGCGGCGCCGCAGAAGGCCGCGGCGAAGCCCGCCGCCGCGCCGGCCGCGGCGCCGGACACCATCTCGATCGACCAGTTCGGCGCGATCGACCTCCGGGTCGCGAAGATCCTGCGCGCCGAGCACGTGGAGGGCGCCGAGAAGCTGCTCAAGCTGACGCTCGACATCGGCGCCGAGACGCGCACCGTCTTCGCCGGCATCAAGTCCGCCTACGACCCGGCGCAGCTCGAGGGCCGGCTGACCGTGATGGTCGCCAACCTCGCACCCCGCAAGATGAAGTTCGGCACGTCGGAGGGCATGGTGCTCGCCGCCTCGGGCGAGACGCCGGGCATTTTCCTCATCGCTCCGGACGCGGGCGCCGCCCCCGGCATGCGCGTGAAGTAGAGTCGGCGCGGTCCCCGCCGCATCCGGCGGCGGCCTGCGCATGCCCGACGACACCCTCAACGCCGCCGTCCTCGCCCTCCGGCTGGTCGATTACCCGACCCGGCCGGTCGCCGAGCAGGCGGCACTGCGCGAAGCGCTGGAGGAGATCGTCCGCCAGGCACTGGCGCGCGTGCCCGAGGCCGACCGGATCGTGCTCGACGCGTCGGACGGCATGGTGGTCGTGTTCCTCGGCCCTCCGCTGCAGGCGCTCGTCGCTGCCGACGCCGCCCGCGCCGCCGGCAACGCGGCGTCCCTGCCGCTCGCCCTCGGGCTCAACGCCGGACCGGTGAAGCCGGTGGTCGAGAGCGGCCGCGCGAACGTCATCGGCGACGGCGTCGCCGCGGCGCTCGCGACGGCCGCGTTCGCCGCCGCCGGCGAGTTGCTGTCGAGCCGCGCCTTTCGCGACGCTGCGGGCGACGCGCACGCCGACCGCTTCGCCGTCGCCGGCGCCCGCACCGACGCGAGCCTGCGCCTGCACGAACTCTACGCCTGCACGCCTGCCCCCGACCCGCGGCGCGCGGGCCGCCGGCGCGCGCTGCGCACGGTGGCGGTCGCTGCGACCGTCCTCCTCTCCGCGGGGCTCGCCGTGCGCGGCACGCGCAAGGTGATCGCCGCGCGGACGCAGCCGGCGAAGGTCGCGCTCGCCATCACGCCGTGGGCGGAGGTGAGCGTCGACGGCGTCGAGCGCGGCCGCACGCCGCCGCTCAAGACGCTGGAGCTGGCGCCCGGCCGGCGCACCATCGCGCTGCGCCACGGCGCGGCGCCGCCGCTCACCCTGGAGCTGGACCTGAAGCCCGGCGAGGAGACCACGGTGAGCCATTCGTTCACCGCGCCGAAGCCGCGGCCGCAGCAGCAGGCCAACCCGGTGCGCAACTTCCTGCGAAGCCTCGGCCTGTGATCGCGACGCTCGGGCGCTACGAGATCGTCGCGCAGCTCGGACGCGGCGCGATGGGCGTCGTGTACCGGGCGCGCGACCCGCTGCTGCAGCGTGAGGTGGCGATCAAGACCATCCTCATGCCCGCCGACGCCGACGAACGCGCGGAGTACGAGGCGCGCTTCCAGCAGGAGGCGCGCGCCGCCGCCGGCCTCAACCACCCGGGCATCGTCACGATCCACGACATCGGCCGCGCCGACGACGTGCTCTACATGGCGATGGAGCTGGTCGACGGCCACGAGCTGCGCGACGCGCTCGCCGGGGGGCACGCGCTGCCGGTGCCGCAGGCGGTGGAGATCGCCGCGCAGCTCGCCGAGGCGCTCGCGTTCGCGCACGGCCGCGGCATCGTCCATCGCGACATCAAGCCGGCCAACGTGATGCTCCTCCGCGACGGGCGCGCGAAGATCATGGACTTCGGGATCGCGCGCATCGCGGCGTCGGACGTCAAGACGCAGACCGGCGTCCTCATGGGGTCGCCGAAGTACATGTCGCCGGAGCAGGTGCAGGGCCGCGGCGCCGACCCGCGCTCCGATCTGTTCTCCCTCGGCGTGGTCCTCTACGAGATGCTGGTCGGCGCACCGCCCTTCAGCGGCGAGGACGTGGGGGCGCTGATGTACAACGTCGCGCACGCGACGCCGCCCGCGCCGAGCGCGGTGAACGCCGCCGTGCCGCGCATGGTCGATCTCATCGTCGCGCGCGCATTGGAGAAGGCCCCGGAGCGACGCTATGCCGGGGCGGCCGAGATGGCGGCCGACTTGCGCGCCTGCCTGCCCGCCCTGCGGGATGCCGGCGTGCGGACCGGCGCCGCGGCGCGGCTCGACGCCACCGTCCGGCTCGACGCCACCACGCTCCGCCCCGGCGCCGCCCTGGCGGGCGACGCGACCCTGCCGCTGCGCCCTGCAGCGATCCCCGGCGCGCACGGCCTGGCGCGCGGCTTCGACTCCGCAGCCGCGATCGAGCGCCTGGGCCGGCACATCGCCGACGGCAGGGCGGACGGCTTCGCGGCGCGCGCCTCCGCGCGGGCGGCCCGACGCGCCGCGCGCGCAGCGCTCTCCCCGCGGCAGCGCCTCGGCGTGGCCGCGGCTGTTACCATGATGAGCGTGGTGGCCGCCCTGATCGCCTTCCGGTAGCGCGGCCGCGCGAATCAGAACAACGAGATGATCAAGTTCCAGCCGCGCCTCGTCGCGGCATTGAAGGGGTACGACGGCGAGACGTTCCGGCAGGACCTCGGCGCCGGACTCACCGTCGGCGTCGTCGCCCTGCCGCTCGCCATGGCGTTCGCCATCGCGAGCGGACTGAAGCCCGAGGCGGGCCTGTTCACCGCCATCATCGCCGGCTTCCTGATCTCGGCGCTCGGCGGTTCGCGCGTGCAGATCGGCGGTCCCGCCGGGGCGTTCATCGTCATCGTCTACGGCATCGTCGAGCGCTACGGTCTCGCCAACCTGCTCATCTCCACGATGCTCGCCGGCGTGCTGCTCTTCGCGATGGGCGCGGCGCGCCTCGGCAACCTGATCCGCTTCATCCCGGTGGCGGTGGTCATCGGCTTCACCAACGGCATCGCGGTGCTGATCGCGCTCTCCCAGGTGAAGGACGCGCTGGGCCTCGCCATCGCCGCGATGCCGGCCGATTTCTTCGCGCAGATCCGCACGCTCGGGACGGCGATCGGAACGGTGAATCCGGCGGCGCTCGCGATCTGCCTCGGCTCGCTCGCGCTCGTGGTCTTCTGGCCGAAGTCGTACGCCCCGGGCAACTGGGCGGGGCACCGTTGGCTCGCGCGACTGCCCGGCACGCTGGTCGCGCTGGTCCTCGCCACCCTCGCGGTGTCCCTCCTCCACCTGCCGGTGGAGACCATCGGGTCCAAGTTCGGCGGCATCCCGCAGGCGTTGCCCAAGTTCGCGCTGCCCGAGTTCTCCTGGGATCTCGTGAAGCAGCTGCTGCCGCCGACGCTCACCATCGCGCTCCTCGGCGCCATCGAGTCGCTGCTGTGCGCGCGCGTGGCCGACGGGCTCACCGAGGATCGTCACGATCCGAACCAGGAGCTGATGGCGCAGGGCATCGCGAACTTCGTGACGCCCTTCTTCGGCGGGATGCCCGCCACCGGCACCATCGCGCGCACGGTGACCAACATCCGCAGCGGCGGACGCACGCCGGTCGCGGGGATGATCCACGCGGCGGCGCTGCTCGTGATCGTGCTGGTCGCCGCGCCACTCGCGGTCAACGTGCCGCTGGCGGCGCTGGCCGGCATCCTCCTCTTCGTCGCCTACAACATGGGCGAGTGGCGCGAGTTCGCCCGCCTGCGCCGCTTCAACATCACCTACCGCGTGGTGCTCCTCAGCACCTTCGTGCTCACCGTGGTGTTCGACCTCACCGTGGCGGTGGAGATCGGCCTCACCATCGCCGCGCTCAACTTCATCTACCGCATGTCGGACATCACGCGCGTCGACCACATTCCGCTGTCGCTGGAGACCGTGCACGGCGCCTCCTCGCAGGTCGAGGCGCACCGGGTGTTCGGGTCGCTCTTCTTCGGCGCGGTCTCGAAGGTCGAGGCGCTGATCGATCCGCGCCGGCCGCAGCCGCGCGTCATGGTCCTCGAGCTGTCCCAGCTGGTGAACCTCGACTCCACCGGGCTGGACGCGCTCGAATCGCTGCACCGCAGCCTCGCGCGACGCGGCAACCACCTGGTGCTGGCCGGCCTCACGCAGCAGCCGGCCTCGCTGGTCGAGCGCAGCGGCTTCGCGCAGACGCTCGGCGCGGCGAACATCGTCCACGACCTGCCCGCCGCGGTGGTGCGCGCCGAGGCGCTGCTGGCTCAAGGCTGATTCATGGAACCGCTTCCCCTGCCACTCGTGGGCTGGCTCTTCACCGGGCTGTCCCTCGCCGCGCTCGCCCTCGGCGCGCTGACCATCGTCGCCATGCATCGCAGCGGCGAGCGCGAGCGGCAGCTGCTCGCCCGCACCGTGCTCAACGACGCGCTCCTCTTCGGCATCTGGATCCTCGGCCTCGCGGCCGGCGTCGGCGTGCTGCGCCAGGAACCGTGGGCGCGCGGGCTGATGGAATTCTTCTGCTGGGTGCTCATCCCGCTGGTGATCGTGTCGGCGCTCAATCGCCTGCTGCTCGCGAAGCGCGAGGCGGCGGCGGCCGGCCTGCGGATGCAATGGGTACCCGCGATCGCCGGCGTGCTGGTGATCGCCGGACCGCTGATCGCGCTCTCTGCGGCCACGATCCACACGCTGCGGAGCGAGGCTGCGCAGCAGGCCTTCTCCAGATAGCGCTCGCGCGTTCCCTCCGCCGCCGCAGCGCCCGGCGCGGACCTTGCTCGGCCACCGGGGCACGCGGGCGTCGCTTGCGCGTGGACGGGGCGGAAGCGGTGCGGACGGACGTGGCGATCATCGGAGGGGGCCTCGCGGGCCTCGCGTGCGCAATGGGCCTGCGCGGCAGCGGCCTGCACGTCACGTTGCTCGAGGCCGGCGAAGCGCTCGGCGGCCGGGCGCGCAGCTGGACCGATGAGACGACCGGCGACGTCGTCGACATCGGGCCGCACATCCTGCTCTCGGAGTACGCGAACCTGCTGCGGCTGCTCGATCTGCTCGGCACCCGCGATCGGGTGGTGTGGCAGACCGACAAGCTCCTCACGCTGCTCGACGGCAGACGCACGATCGACATGCGCGTGCGGGGACTCCCCGCGCCGATGCACCTGGCGCCCAGCCTCATGAAGGTGCCCACGCTGGGCCTGCGCGACAAGCTCTCCAACACGGCGGTCACGTGGCGTGCGCTGCGGCTCGAGCACGGTGGGCTGCTGGCACTGGACGAGATCGACGCCGCACGCTACCTCCGCGGCGAGGGGGTGAGCGAACGGCTGCTCGCGTGGTTCTGGGCCACCGTGTGCCTCGCGATCATGAACGTGCCGGTGGAGCGGTGCTCGGCCGCCGCCCTGCTCGGCTTCTACCGGCAGCTCGTCAGCCACGCGGACTACCGCATCGGCTTCCCCGCGGTCGGGCTTGGCGAACTGTTCGTGCCGCAGGCGCGGCGCGTGATCGAGGCGGGCGGCGTGACGATCCGGACGGGCACGGCGGTGCGTTCGATTCTCGCCTCGGAGGATCGCTGCACCGGTCTGGCCCTCGCCGACGGGAGCGTGCTCGACGCGCGCTTCTGCATCGCCGCCGTCCCGCCGCAGACGCTCGCCGAACTCACGCCGGCGGCGTGGCGCGGGCGCGAAGTCTTCCGCGACCTCGGCGCATTCCAGGCGAGTCCGTACGTGTCCACCTACGTGTGGTTCGACCGCAAGGTCACCCGCGAGCGGTTCTGGGCGCGGGTCTGGTCGCCGGATCAGCTGAACTGCGATTCCTACGACCTTTCCAACATCCGCAGCGGCTGGTCGGGCCGGCCGTCGGTGATCGCCACCAACGCGATCCACAGCCACCGCGGCCAGTCGATGACCGACGAAGCGATCGTCGCACGCACGCTCCAGGAGATCGCCGATTTCGCACCGGCCGCAAAGCGGGCCCAGGTGCGGCACGCGCGCGTGCACCGCATCCCGATGGGCGTCCCCTGCCCCTATCCCGGCACGGAGCGCCTGCGCCCCGCGGCGGTGAGCCCGTTACGCGGCCTGCTGATCGCGGGCGACTGGACCGACACCGGCGTGCCGGCGTGCATGGAGGGCGCGGTGCGGTCCGGATGGCTGGCCGCGGAAGCGATCTGGCGCGGCATCGGACGGCCGCGCACGCTGGCGCGGCCGCTGCGTCCCGCCACCGGGATCGCGCGGTGGCTGACGCCGCATGGCGGGGGACAGCGGCGGTAGCGGTGCGTGGCCTCAGGGGCGCACGTACGACCAGCCCTGCTCCTGCCGCTCCATGATCGCCAGCAGCCCGGTCTTCACGAACACCGCCTTGGGATGCATGTCGTCGCGCGCGAGCTTCTGCCCGATCATGGTGTTCTCGCAGGCGACGACCCGCACGCCGCGCACGACGAGGTCGTCGATGTCGGCGTTCACGGTGGAGTCCCACTTCAGCATGTCGATGCCGGGGCCGTAGGCGACGAGGTCGATGTCAACCTGCGCGCGGCCGAGCGCGTCCTGGACGTTGCGCGCGTTGCTGATGGCAAGCACCCAGCGCTTGACCTCCGCGTCGCTGACCTGCAGCACCAGGCCGCGCTTGCGCGGACTGCCGCGCTGGGCCACCGCGGTGCCGGCGGCCAGCGCGCCGGCGGCCAGGCCGGCGAGGGCGGCACGTCGGGCGCGCACGGTCAGGGCCGCAGGTAGACGAAGTGCTCCTTCGCCTGCAGCCGTGCGACCTCGGCCACGCCCGACTGCACCACCTTCGCCTCGAAGATCACCCGGTCCTTGGGGATCTTGCGCGACACCAGGGTGTTGTTGCAGACGCGGAACTCGACGCCGCGTCCGGCGAGGTCGCTCACCGCGGCGGAGAAGTCGCGTTCCTGCATGTCGCGGGCGCCCTCGAGGAGGAAGTCGATGCCGGGTCCGTGCGTGACGACGACGATCTTCGCCTGCGGGTCGGCGGCGAGATGGTTGCGGATGTTGCCGATGGCGCGGCTCGCCTGCTGCACGCCCTCGTTGATGTGGTACACGACCTTGATGCCGTCGTCGGCGAAGGCCGTGACCGAGAAGGCAAGGAACGCAAGGGCAGCGAGCAATCGACGCATGGGAACCTCCTTAGTGTGCGGCGTCCGGACGCCGTTCCCGCTACGATAAACGTCGCCACCGGCCCGCGCCACCCCCCGATCCGCCTACGCCGTCCGCCATGCCCCTCCACCTGCTGATCCACGGCCTCGTTCAGGGCGTCGGCTACCGCGAGTCGATGCGCGAGAAGGCCGCCCGGCTGGGCGTGACCGGCTGGGTGCGCAACCGCCGCGACGGCACCGTGGAGGCGGTGGTCGATGGCGCCCCGGCGGCGCTGGAAGCGATGGTGCACTGGGCCGGGCGCGGCCCCCCGGCCGCCCGGGTGACCCGTGTGGACGTGCGCCCGGCCGATGGATCGTTCAGCGGCTTCGATCGCCTGCCGACGGCCTGACCGCGCAGTCCTTGGCCGGCAGCAGCGCGCCGGCGGCGAAGAGCGCGACGGCGAGTCCGATCCCCCACGCGGTCGGGAGGTGCGGGGCGGCGATCGCCAGCGCGGCGAACGCCGCGAACCAGATCACGAAGCGGGTGCGGCGCGAGATGCCGAGCGTCATCGCGCGTCAGCCGTAGTGGAAAGCGACGTTCTCGGGGCGCAGCCAGGCGTTGAGCTGCTCGATGAGCCCGTCGTCGGGCGATACCTTCCACGCCTCGCCGAGCTTCACCTCGCACAGCGACCGGCCGTTGCTGTAGGTGATCGCCACCGGGCACGGGCCGTTGCGATACGGGGCGAGCAGCTCGCGCAGCTTGGTCGCCGCGACCTGCGGCGCCGCCGAGGCGTCCCCGTTCATCGCCAGGCGCAGCTCGCGCGCATAACGGGCCCGCGCGGAAGCGATGTCGAACAGCCGCTCCGCCGAGACGCGGTTGTTGCCGCTGAACTGGTCGAAGGTCACCTTGCCCTGGATCACCAGGGGACGGTCCTCCTTCAGCAGGTCGCGGTTGAGGTCGAAGACCTCGCTGTACACCGTCACCTCGATCTGCGCGGTGCCGTCGTCCAGCACGATGATCCCCATCTTGCCGCGCCGGGTCATTGCCGTGCGGCAGCTCACCACCATGCCGGCGAGCAGCACCGGCTCGGTCTTCGGCT